>JBKUMA010000360.1:0-1047 GCA_046955055.1 Candidatus Gastranaerophilaceae bacterium | reverse complement strand
GTAAAAGGTGCAAAGGCAGAGAAAGATTTTATTCTGCATGTTTTTAGTAAAGGTGCTATAGGTTTTAATAAATCAAAAGAAGAAATACAAATGTTAAAAATAGCATCTAAAGAGCTTAATGGTGCTTTGAAAGGAATTTTGCCTAAAGGAGCAACAGTTAAAATCAGTCATATAGGTGAAGGATGTTTTGGAAACGGATATAAACTGGAAATTATTGATTCTTCAGGCAAAAAAATTATGCACGACAGGGTTTTGAAAGTTTACAAAGATATAAATCTTACTTCAGAGTTCGAAAAAATAAAAATAGAAAAATATAAAGAATTATTGGCAAAATATTCAGAAGAAGATCTTTGGAAAGTTTTGCCGGAAAAATTTAAACAAAGTATAAAAAAAGAAGAATTTTGGGCAAAGATTAAATACTTAAAAGACAATATTAATACTTTATCTTCGGATAAATGTTCTCAGGAAATAAATTCTTTTATGAGTAATTATAAACACATGCATGGGGTAAATGCAGAAGCCAATAGTGTAACTCGATTAAAACACATATTAGGGCATGATATATCACGTACAAATGCTGTAAATACTGATATGTTTGATGTTGGAAAAGGGTATGCTTTATCGCAATATTCCGACGGAACTCTTCCTAAAGTTGTCAGTGAAATTAATTTTAACCGATTAGGTTTGAAAGCAATAGATTTACATAAGAATAATCTTGTTAACGGCAGAATAATTGACTTCGGGGCTATTACAGGTGCTAATGAAGCATTGCTTGACAAGACAGTTTTAAAATACTACAAACAAATAATGAACAGAAACAATGCAGAAGAAAGACTTGAAGTAATGTTCAGACTTAAACGTTTGGCAGAAGCTCCAAAGACCTCGTTGAGAAATAAAATTCAAAAAGCCGTTGATATTGCACAGAATGAATTGCTTTCTAGCGTAAAAAAAGACTGCGAACAAAATCTGTTTCCTTTTCAAATGCCTGTAGAGAAAAGAATAAAACAAGATAAAGAGCTTGATGATAACTCCTCTCATCAAGCTTTT
>JBKUMA010000359.1:0-1072 GCA_046955055.1 Candidatus Gastranaerophilaceae bacterium | reverse complement strand
TACCTAAACCTTGTCGAAAGTATTGCTTCTCTATTTGCCACTTCAATGACTTTGCAGAAAGAAATCGATAACGCAAATAAAATGATAGAGGATGAAAACTCTTCAGTAAGTGATTTACAACATTCAAGGGCTGAATTAACGGCATTAATCGGAGATTTATGCGACTATCAGCAATCATTTGTTGAAAACCTTGCAAATGCAGTTGATGCTAAAGGACATTACACAGTTTCTCATTCAAGAAACACAGCCGAACTTGCAAGACAAATATGCAAACAGCTTGAACTTAATGAGAAAACAACAGATTTAATATATTACGCAGGTTTATTGCAAAACGTAGGCAAAATTGCTCTTCCTGAAAAAATATTTGCTGCACATGGTAAACTATCAGATGAAGAATTTAAACAAATTCAAGAACATGGAAATTTAGGGGTTCACTTACTGATGAATATTAACTTCTTATCAGAAGTCATTCCTTATATAACTTATAAATCAGAAAGATTTGACGGTTCAGGAGCTCCTGAAGGTCTTAAAGGAAATTCAATTCCGTTCGGTTCCAGAATAATCGCTGCGGCTGACGCTTATGCAGCACTTACATCAGATAGACCTTACAGAAAGGCATTAGCAAAAGAAGATGCTTTAGAAATTATGCAAAAAGAAACCGGTTCTAAATGGGATTTTGCAGTAATAGAAGCTCTTACTAAAGTTATATAGAAAAAACAGGTTATTATGTAAATATAATAACCTGTTTTTTTATTTTTTATTTAACAATACTGAAAGCAACAATATCATTAATGCTTACGTTTAACCAATCATATCTGAAACATATATAATCATTACATTCACAGCCTTCCTCGTCACAAGCACAATAATCGTCAAGTCTGCAAATTAATGCATTTTCAAGAGTCAAATAATTTTCGTGACATTCTTCACAACGACCTTCGGGTTGAAATACATTTCCGTCAATTTTTAAATGGCCTGTAAAAATAGTAATTTTATTAGTACCGCTTTCTTCAATAATTTTGCTGAGTGATTTCATCAAATTTTTTGACCTTTTAATTCTCCTTTTTACTAC
>JBKUMA010000358.1:0-1080 GCA_046955055.1 Candidatus Gastranaerophilaceae bacterium | reverse complement strand
GGCCATATCTCAGGAACAGCAGAACGTCCCCGTATGACAGTTTTTAGAAGTAACAAACAAATATACGTGCAAATTATCGATGACCTGGCAGGTAAAACTCTTGCTTCCGCTTCTTCAACAGCTATTGAAGGCGGAGCTAAAAAAGAACAAGCTGCAAAAGTAGGTGCTGAGATTGCTAAAAAAGCACAAGAAGCAGGTGTTACTTCTGTAGTGTTTGACCGTAACGGTTACCTGTATCATGGGAGAATTAAAGAATTAGCTGATGCTGCACGTAACGGTGGACTTAAATTTTAATGATCATGGCAGGAAAAGTAAATAGAGTAAAATCGACGAACGATCTTGAATTAAAAGACCGTTTGGTTGCTATAAACCGTGTAACTAAGGTAACAAAAGGTGGTCGTACTTTCAGTTTCTCAGCAATTGTTGTAGTAGGTAACGAAGACGGCATTGTAGGCTGGGGATTAGGTAAGGCCAGTGAAGTAACGACAGCTATAGCTAAAGGCGTAGAAGCTGCAAAGAAAAATTTGATAAAAGTACCTGTACTTAAAGGAACTATTCCTCATGAACAATTGGCAAAGTTCGGTGGTGCTTTGGTATATATCAAACCCGCTTCTCACGGTACCGGGGTAAAAGCCGGTGGTGCTATGCGTGCTGTGCTTGAAAGTGTAGGTATTACAGACGTGCTTGCCAAATCTAAAGGTTCGTCTAACCCTCATAACTTGGTAAAAGCAACAATTGCTGCTTTAGGTGAATTGAGAGATGCTGCAACAGTTGCACAAAACAGAGGTATCTCTTTAGAAAAAGTCTTTAAAGGTTAATGGGAGCTCAAGACATGGAAACAATTAAGATTAAACAAGTAAAGAGCAGGATTAAATGCCCTGCAACCCAGAAAAAAACGCTAGATGCGTTGGGATTGAAAAAACTCAATCGTGTAGTTGAACATAATGCTACTCCCCAGATCATGGGTATGATAGCAAAAGTAAAACACTTGATTGCAGTAGTAGAGTAATATTCATACATCGATTAAAAAAATTTGCAATATGAATTTGAGTAATTTAAAACCCGCAGAAGGGTCAACTA
>JBKUMA010000357.1:0-1098 GCA_046955055.1 Candidatus Gastranaerophilaceae bacterium | reverse complement strand
GAAATCAGCTTACCTGGAAGATTTTTGGTATTAATGCCGAATGAACCGGGTACTAGCATTAGTAAAAAAATTGAAAACTCCAGAGAAAGAGCTCGTTTAAAAGCTATTGTTAACTTAATCAAACCTGTTGGTGTAGGCGTTATTATTCGTACAGAGGCAGAAGGTCAATCAGAAGCTGATATTCAAGAAGATTTAGAAATTCTTTTAGAAAAATGGAACAACATTATAACATCGGCTGAAACCTTAACTCCTCCAAATCTTATTTACAGAGATCAGGATTTACTTTACAGAGTAATAAGAGAAGCTTGTACTGAAGACACAAAAGAAATTGTCGTTGATACTGCTTTTGCTTTAAACAGAGTGCAAAACATTTTGCAGAACTGGCATATGAACAAAAATGTTCAAGTTACTTTATACAAAGGAACTGAACCTTTGCTTATTGCAACTGATATTCACAAAGAAATCAAAGCGGCATTAAATACTAAAGTAAATATGCCATCGGGCGGTTATCTGTTTATCCAAACTACAGAAGCTTTAACTGTAATTGACGTAAACAGCGGTAAATTTACAAGTTCATCAACACAAGACGAAACTATACTTAAAACTAATATCGAAGCAGTCCACGAAATTGCACGCCAGTTACGTTTGAGAAACATTGGCGGTATGATTATCATTGACTTTATTGATATGTTATCAAGAGCCGACAAACTCGCTATTATGGAAGAACTTGAAATAGCACTTGAACCTGATAAGGCAAAACCTCAAGTAGGTCAACTTTCAGATTTAGGCCTTGTAGAGTTAACAAGACACAGACAAGGACAGGCTTTGGCTGAAATCTTTACAAAAAAATGCCCTCACTGTCAGGGAACAGGATGCTCTCATATTGAATTTAACTTTGCAACACCAACAGCAGAAGGCGAATACAGAGCTAAAGCTGCTAAAATGAAATTGCCTATCAATAACAACAACAATAAATACAAGAAAAATAAAAATAACAATCAACAGCCTCAAGCTCAAACACAACCACAAGAAGTTCAAGAAGCACCTGCTCCAATTGAGGTTGAAGTTGAAAATCCGTCTAATGTTGCAGCACAAGAA
>JBKUMA010000356.1:0-1104 GCA_046955055.1 Candidatus Gastranaerophilaceae bacterium | reverse complement strand
TTAAATCGGTGCCCCCCCCCCGACGGTACTACGTACGTAGTCACATTTTGTCAAAATTGCATGAATGCAACAACAATGTCTTTTAATATCTTTTAATGACTTTTTCATACTTATGACTCCTTTCAGTTTAAATTTGTAACGATTTTTATGGTTTGAATCCAGAAACCTGGGAAGCTATCTCTTTATAATCAGGTAATTTGTCAGTAGCCAGAATATATACTGAAGGTGACGCACCACCGCCTTTATTAGGATACATATTTATTTCGTTGCATCCACCCATTAAATAGCCTTCCATTGTACATAAACCTTTTATTATATTATTAGGAAATGATTGGTGTACAAAAGGAAATACATCTTTTTGAGTAGCAATACATATTCCCTGAAGTTCTGCAGTAGCTGCACCGCATCCAACAGTAAAAGCGTGAACATCTTTACCTAACCGGTTAGGCTTTTTCTTACCGTTCGTATCAACCATCACCTTAAATCCGTTAGGATCAACATCAACATTCATAACTATACCGTCAGGTAAAGCATAAAAACAGCCAATTCCTGATTTATTTACCATACCGTAACCGTTAGAGATTTCTTCACCATAGTAATTATAACTTTTGTCTGCAACCCAGCTGCTCGCACCCGCTCCACCGTCAGACATTTTTGCATAATTCATAATTTTAGCAACTTCCTGAAACGCAGCACAGTTGTTATCGCCATACCCTAACCCCAAAATACAAGAAGCTACATCAAAGCCTTCACATCCATTATTTGCTTTAAACATAATTATAGCGTTTTGAAAATTTGAGTATAATTTTTTAAATGCAACCACAGAATGTTTATTTGCAGTTTGATTCAAAACTGAAGGTAAGGTCAAAGCCGCAACAACACCGATAATTCCAAGAGTTATTAAAACCTCTGCCAACGTAAAAGCGGTTCTGCGACAAGTTTCATTTTCAGTTCTCAAATCCATATTTAAATTATAACTCTATTTTCAAGATTTAGCAAGCAATTTGACTTGTAACTTTTTGTTATAAACTACAATTAAAAAATTGTTTGTGATATAATATTGGTAAGGAATTAGAACTA
Source organism: Candidatus Gastranaerophilaceae bacterium (assembly GCA_046955055.1). Classification (GTDB taxonomy): domain Bacteria; phylum Cyanobacteriota; class Vampirovibrionia; order Gastranaerophilales; family Gastranaerophilaceae; genus JBKUMA01. The sequence continues at coordinate 24 of JBKUMA010000356.1, read as the reverse complement.
TTTAAGGGGAGAAAAATATATATG
>JBKUMA010000355.1:0-1159 GCA_046955055.1 Candidatus Gastranaerophilaceae bacterium | reverse complement strand
TATGAAAAAATCATTAATTATGAAAACTGTCAAATTTGTGCAAAACCCGAATTACGTTAATCATAGCGTTCATGCAACACCGGCACAGAGTGACTACGTACGTAGTACCGTCGTCGGGGGGGGGGCGAAAATTTAAAGCTCCTGCAAGGTTTTTCGACCCCTTGTAATTCAGAGAAAAACTGTTATAATAGTGATATGATATATCACGTTGTTAATAATGATTCAAAAGCTGGACTGCCGCGTCGCAATAACAGAATTGGCTTTACTTTAGCCGAAGGTGCTACGCACGTAGACAAGTTAAACAATGTTGGTAAAATTGCGTTTACTATGGCTGAGGTCTTAATCACTCTTGGTATAATTGGTATTGTTGCAGCAATGACATTGCCTACTCTAATAGTAAAATATAAGGAGAATGCCTGGACAGTATCCTTTTTAAGAGTTTATTCTATTTTAGAAAATGCATATCAACTTGCCATTTCTGAATATGGAGATGTTAGAAGTTGGTCGGGTATAGGTGTTGTAGTAGAAAACGAAAAAATTAATATTGCTGACTATCGAGATAAATATTTCATCTTAAATGCCTTTAAACCCAATTTGCCTATAAGTCAAATATATGATTTAGAAAATTCAAAAAATTGTATGCCTAACAAAAGTTATTTCTTAAATGGTAAACAAAACAATATGAATTTAAGTTACTATGTTCCAACGGTAGAGCTTAAATCAGGAGAATGTATTGCGTTTGGTGCTGCCTATCCGAGTCTACATTCATTTTTCTTCGTTGATACAAATGGAAAAAATTTACCTAACACTTTGGGAAAAGACCAATTTATTTTTAAATTTGCTGTTCGCAGAATAGCTCCTTTTGGGTGGTCTGATAAATATGAAGAATGTGATAGAAATCAAGAACAATATAATGCAGGTAAAAGCTGTGGGGCTTGGATTGTAAGATACAAAAATATGGACTATTTGCATTTGACTTCTGAAGAGATACAAAAGCAATGGAACAGTGATAAACACTATTGGGATTAGCATGGCTTTATTTAAAACAATTCTGCCACAGATTTGTATGATTGTTTGAAATTAATACAGTTGAAAATATGCTTTAAAATTGTTATAATAAGAATAACAAAAAGCATAGGAGGTATTGAAATGAAAAGAT
>JBKUMA010000354.1:0-1191 GCA_046955055.1 Candidatus Gastranaerophilaceae bacterium | reverse complement strand
CCGATATATTTTTTATTTGATTTAAGGCAATTTTCTTTAACCTTGTCGTTTAGACGTTGAAATCTCTTATCCTTAATATCTTCAGGAATATATTTGTCAACCCATTTAGCAGCAACAGTTTTTTCACGTGGCGAGTATGCGGCAACATTTGAGTAATCAAGTTCAAATTCATCAATTGCTGTCAAAGTTTCTTCAAATTGTTCTTCTGTTTCACCTGGGAACCCAGCAATGAAATCACTTGTTATAGTTACATCAGGAACCATATCTCTTACTTTTTGAACTATTTTGGCATAAGTTTCTCTGTCATAACGTCTGTTCATAGCTTTTAAAACTTCGCTGCTACCTGATTGCATAGGAATATGGAAGTACTCACACACTTTGTCCAATTCAACAGCAGTTTCTATCAATTCGTCTGTAATATCTGTAGGATAAGAAGTTACAAAGCGAATGCGGAATTTGCCTTCAAGAGCGTTTAAATCTCTTAAGAGCTGTGCAAGACGATATTCTTGGTCTTTGAAGTCTTTGCCGTAACTGTCAACGTTTTGTCCAAGCAGTGTAATTTCTTTAAATCCTGCATTCAATGCGTCCTGTGCTTCTTTAATTATTATTTCAGGAAGTCTTGAACGTTCACGTCCTCTTGTGTAAGGTACTATACAGTATGTACAGAAATTGTTGCAGCCTTCTGTAATCGGAATCCATGCGTTTACGCCTTTTACACGTTCAATTGAATATTCTTTTGCAAGAGCATCTTCTGTTGTGTTTGTTTCTGTGCATTCACAAACTCTTTCGTCATTCTCAATTTTTTGAATTATTTCAGGAAGTGCATAAATTTTATGAGTTCCAAGAACGAAATCTACATATGGAGCACGTTTAAAAATTTCTTTTGCCTTTTGTTGTGCTACGCATCCGCAAAAACCGATTTTTATTTTTTTGCTGTTATTTTTTTGTGCATCTTTTTTCCATTTTCCCCATGTTCCTATAGCACTGAAGGCTTTGTCTTCTGATAATTGACGGATAGAACAAGTGTTAATCATTAAAAGGTCTGCTTTTTCAGGCTCCTTAACTTCTTCATATCCAAAGTGTGAAAGAATTCCGAGCATTCTTTCGGTATCAGATTTATTCATCTGGCAGCCCATAGTTTCAATGTAAACATGTTTCATATTTCGACTTCCTTTTTTCTTAATTTTATAT
>JBKUMA010000353.1:0-1192 GCA_046955055.1 Candidatus Gastranaerophilaceae bacterium | reverse complement strand
TACTAATTTAATGTATACTTGGCTTGAAAAATGCGAAGTCTTAAAGAATACCTACAAGGAAGCATTAGAAAATCTTCCTCCACAAGAAATTCCTGATGAAAGTGACCCTAAATACGAATGGTATAAAAACTTGTGGTACAGAATGGGCGGTATTTCTGAAACTAAGAAATCAGATAATGCAAACAATTACAAAGAATTGGATTCTGAAAAAATGAATAATGCAGAATGGCTTCAATTTGCATTAGAACAAGGTATTTTGACTCTTGAACAAGTTAATTTCTCAGAAGACGGTTCTGATGAATATCCTAATATCGGACTTCGTGATTGGGTATCAATTCAATACAACAATTCTTCTGATATTACTACTCAACAAGATTCAGTTGCTATTACAAAGGCTGAAGTTAAATACAAAAATGCAATCAGTGATATTGAACAACAAGACAAAAAGTATGACCAAGACTTGAAAAAACTTGATTCACTTCACAGTGCATTACAAACAGAATATGATTCAGTAAAAAGTGTTATAGAAAAGAATGTTGAACGCTCTTTCAAAGCATTCTCTTAGGGCTAAATAGCTATTTACGTTTTTGATATTTTTGTTTGCCGTTTTTTGACTTGTTAGGACGCTGGTGATTTGCTCCTGCGTATGATGTCTGAATACGTTTAACGCTGAATACATCAGGAATTGCTTGTATGGAGAGTATAACTTTTTTTAAGGTGTCTATGTTATCAAGTTCTATTCCAAGTTCAATTATACCGACCTTGTTGCTCTTTGATTTGACGTTAGCATAATTGATATTTGTATTGTTATCTGATACTGCAGCAATAATGTCTTTAAGTAACCCCATTTTTTCTGCGGTTTCAACCCTTATAGTTGTTGAATAAGTTTTGTTTGTATTATCACCGGACCAATGAATATCCATTAATCTTTCTGGTTCAATGTTTTCAAGTGTTTTGCAATCAATACGGTGAACAGAAACACCTTTGGAACGGGTTACAACGCCGACTATAGGCTCTCCAGGTATAGGAGAACAGCATTTGGCAATGCCGTACATTAAGCCTTCTAAACCGACAATATCTTTTTCTGACTTTTTCTTTGAAGTTGAGTGGAAAGTAGTTTCCGGAGTTTTGTTAGGTGCCGGCTTTTTAAGTTTGTTAACTATTTTGTTTAATGTAGTTTCACCATAACCCA
>JBKUMA010000352.1:0-1204 GCA_046955055.1 Candidatus Gastranaerophilaceae bacterium | reverse complement strand
ATATAGGAGAAAAATATAAATGGCAGAGTTTCATTCAAAAATAAAAACAATAGAGTGGGTTGATACATATTCTAAAATGGTTGATCAGACAATTTTACCTTATGAATTTAAGTATGTAAATATTACAACCGGACAGGAAATGTATGATGCAATTAAAACTATGATTGTAAGAGGTGCTCCTGCAATAGGTGTTGCCGGTGCTCATGGTGTTGTGCTTTATGCTCAGGAACTTGCAAAAGAAAATTTGTCGCGTGATGAATTTGTTAAAAAACTTATGGATAGAGCCGATTATATGGCATCATCACGTCCTACAGCCGTTAACCTTATGTGGGCAGTAAAAAAACAAAAAGAAATTATTGAAAATTCAACTTCTGATATAGCAGGTATTGTAGAAGAATTGAAGCAAAACGGAATAAAACTCGAAAATGAAGATATTGAAATTAATAAAAAGATAGGTGATTACGGTGCTGAAGTTGTTCCCAAAGGTGCAACAATTTTAACTCACTGTAACGCGGGCGGATTAGCAACAGTAGGTTACGGAACTGCTTTGGGTGTAGTTCGTTCTGCATATGCTAATGATCCTACAATTCAAGTTTTTGCCGATGAAACAAGACCTCGTCAGCAAGGTGCAAGAATTACAACTTTTGAACTTACAATGGATGGTGTTCCGACTACACTGATTACTGACGGTATGTGTTCATATTTTATGAAAAAAGGTATGATTGATATGGTAGTTGTCGGTGCGGATAGAATTGCTGCTAACGGTGACGCGGCAAATAAAATTGGAACTTATACAGTTGCAATTGCGGCTAAATATCATAATGTTCCTTTCTATGTTGCAGCACCATTATCTACAATAGATACAAGTATTAAAACCGGTGATGAAATTGTTATTGAAGAACGCTCAAGAGAGGAAGTTACGCACATTAACGGTAAGATAATATGTGCAGAGTCTGTTAATGTTATAAATCCTGGGTTTGATGTTACTCCTCATGAGTTGATAGCAGGTATAATTACAGAAAAGGGCATACTAAGACCTGACTATAATAAATCAATAGCAGAAGCTTTCAAAAAATAAAAGGAGCAACAAGTATGAAAAAATCATTAATCAAAAATGCCGTAAAATTCATGCAAAGCCAAAGTTACGAATATCGTAGGGTTCATGCACAATTGGCACAATTTGACTACGTACGTAGTATCGGGG
>JBKUMA010000351.1:0-1259 GCA_046955055.1 Candidatus Gastranaerophilaceae bacterium | reverse complement strand
TGACAACACAAACTATTATTGACGTTAAAAATAAAATCAGAGATGTACAGGATTTTCCTAAAGAAGGTATTATTTTTAGAGATATTACAACTGCATTAAAAGAGCCTGAAACTTTAAAAGTTATGATTGATTACTTATGTGACCAATTTAAAAATGAAAAAATTGATTACATTGCAGGTATCGAAAGCAGAGGCTTTATATTCGGTATGCCAATGGCTTACAAACTTAATGCGGGTTTTGTTCCTATTAGAAAGCCTAAAAAACTTCCTGCAGCAACTTATTCTCAAGAATACGAATTAGAATACGGCACTGATAAAATTGAAGTTCACCAAGATGCATTTCCTCAAGGTGCAAATGTTTTAATTGTTGATGACCTTCTTGCTACAGGCGGTACAGCAGAAGCTGCATGCAAACTGGTTAAAAAGACCGGAGCAAATCTTGTTGGAATTGCGTTCTTAATTGAACTTGAAGCCTTAAAAGGTCGAGATAAATTGACAGATTCTCCTAAAACGGTTTCAATGCTAAAATATTAATAAAAAAAGAGCTATTAAATAGCTCTTTTTTATTTGTTCCGTAAAATTGCAACATTTTTTTGATAATTTTCAAAAGTGTCATCAGGTAGTTCCCTACCCCAATTTACGTTTCTCTTCACAATTTTTCCTGGGTTGCCCGCAATTATGACATTGTCATCATGAAAAGTTTTTGTCAAAACTGTGCCAGTACCAATAACTATATTATTACCGACTTCTGTATCTTTTAATATTCTCACACCACTTCCTACCCAAACATGATTGCCAATCTTAATACCCATTTCTGGAATATTTAAAACTTTACCGGTTGTATTGTCATAAATTTTATGGAAGTCTGTTGACAAAAGAGATATATCTGAAGCGAACATACAATCGCGACCTATTTTTATATTCGTACCTTTTGTCCCTGCAAGTCCTATTGTGCAGCGATTAGTAGAAGAGAAATCTTCATCAATTTCCAAACTACTATTTTTACAGCTAATATAAACCCCACCAATAGAATATTTTGAAGATTTTATTGATATAAAAGAATTACCTAAAATTTCCCACTTGTTAGAAGTAAAGAATATTGGAGCATTAATTTCAATTTTATTATTAGCACCTTTCAGCAATAATTTAAAATTAACAAAACGCACTTTTTCTAATTCTTTTTTAGAACTACAATTTATAATTATAAAATTATTATTGTTGTCTTTACCGGAGAACTCAATATTTAAGCCATCAATATAC
>JBKUMA010000350.1:0-1288 GCA_046955055.1 Candidatus Gastranaerophilaceae bacterium | reverse complement strand
AAATACTCCTGAATAATCAGAAGTATTTTTTTTTATTTAATGAGCGTAGACGCTCCTAGAACATTAAACCAGCTTCTCTTGCTGCGTCTGCTAATGCCGCAACACGACCGTGGTACAAGAAACCTCCGCGGTCAAATACAACACATTCAATACCAGCTTTTTTAGCTTTTTTAGCGATTTCTTCGCCAACTAATTTAGCAGCTTCGATGTTACCACCGTGAGATAATTTTTCTCTGATATCTTTATCATTTGAAGAAGCAGATGCTAAAGTTACATGATTTACATCATCAATTAGTTGAGCGTAAATATGTTTTGTGCTTCTGTAAACAGCAAGTCTAGGGAACTCAGCTGTTCCTGATATTTTTGTTCTGATAGAAGTGTGTCTCTTTTGAACTTTTGGTTTTCTTATTTCTTGTTTAATCATTTTATTTTCCTTTCTACTGCTTCTGCGGGCTTTTAACCCTCCGCATGTAACATTATCAACCATAAAAAGTTTATACAAAACTCAATGTGGTGGATGCAACGGTACGTTGCCTATTTCTTACCAGCTTTACCAGCTTTACGTCTGATAACTTCGCCTTCATATCTAACACCTTTGCCTTTGTAAACTTCAGGTGGACGTTTGCCTCTGATAAGAGCAGCTATATCGCCAACTGTTTGTTTATTAGAGCCTTTAACAGTAATTTTAGTGTTAGCTTCTACAGAAATTGTAATTCCTGCAGGCGGTTCAACGATTACAGGGTGAGAGTATCCTAGTGAAAGGTTTAAATTTTTACCTTCCATGTTAGCACGGTAACCAACACCTTGGATTTCTAATTTCTTTTCAAAGCCTTCTTTTACACCGTGTACAGCATTAGCAACTAATGTTCTTGACAAGCCATACAAAGCGTCAGCTTCTTTTGAATCAACTGTTTTAGAAAGTAAAAGTTTGTTATCTTCATTTTTAACAGCGATTTCTGGACGTAATTCAACTGTTTCTTCGCCTAAAGGTCCTTTAGCTGTAACAGTTTGTCCGTCTATTTTAATTTCAACTCCTTGAGGAATTTCGATTGGTAATTTTCCTATACGTGACATTTTAATTCTCCTTTTGGTATATTTACAACTTTAATCAGGCTTTTCTACCAATTGAACCTGATTATATTAAACAAGTCGAGGTAAACTACCTCGACTAATTGGTTTCAAAATTAATAGATATAGCAAAGAACTTCGCCGCCGATATTTTCTTTGCGAGCTTTTCTGTCTGTTAATAAACCTTTGCTTGTTGAAATTATTGCAATACCCATACCGC
>JBKUMA010000349.1:0-1295 GCA_046955055.1 Candidatus Gastranaerophilaceae bacterium | reverse complement strand
GCTTCATGATAGAACCTTTACCGAAATCTTTTTCAATTTTTTCGATAGCTAATTTTAGAGCTTTGCTTCTTTCGTCCATGTTTGAAGAAGCTTCTGTTTCTTTATCTTTAACTGCCATTATATAATTCCTTTTTTTATGTGTCGGGTTCGACTATTTATTCCCAAACGTGTTTTTCTTTTTTCTTGTATAAGCCTAAACCTATTGGTTTATAGCAATTGAGGTCATTTTTTAGTTGATAAATTTCTTTATTTAAATCAATAATTTTTTGTCTTAAAGTTTCGTTGTCGGTTTTGCAGCGTATTAATTCGACAACAACTTCGTCCATACCTTCAAGTTTTTCATCAATAACTTTGGAAATTCTGTCACTGATTGTATTTTCCATTTCTTTAAGGGAAGTTAAAATATTCATAACTGCAGATGGCTGCTTAGCTGCCGCTTTTGCACGGGAAGCTGTTCTTGCAATCGGGTTTGTTACACCTTTTTGAACTTGAATTTTTCTCAAATTTTTTACTTCGTCATAAGAAAAATAAGTTTGTCCTTTGTTGTCTTTTTTAGGCAATATAGAAGCACGTTTACAAAGTTCTACAATCTCTTTGTTGTCAGCCTTTAATATATTTCTCACTTCTTGCGGTGTTAAAGTTTTAACCTTCTGTTCTAACATATTTAGTATCCCTCAAAATTTCCCCACTTATATTTTATTTTATTTACATGAAAAAGACAAATTGTTACGCTCTTCCGTAACAAAACTTAACTTACTATTAAGTTTTAGTACCTTTATGCCGATATTTAATCATGAATGTTACTAAAATTATAAGGTATTAGATTAAAATGGGGCTTGCAGCGACACAGGCAAGATTATTAACGATTACGACACGTAAATCGGATTGTGAATTTCGTTCAATGAGTTTATCGAACGAAAAACTGTCGCTTGCAAGAGAGCAGTCTATGCTTTCCAACAGATACTCTAGTGCACTGGATAAGACAAAACTTGTTTATGATTATTACGGAACAGGTGATGAGACAGAGCAGTTAAGTTATAAAATATTGATGACTCCTTCGATATTAAATAACTATGTTCCTACTCTGCTTACAAATCAGAGTGATAGAGTTATTTTAAACGAAAAATATGCAAAAGCTGCAAGAGAAGCTGGTATAGGACAGGAAGGAGTTGGGTCTCCGCCTTCTGTCATCGTTAGAAATAAATTTATACAGGCTCTTAGAGACTGTTATGTTATTGACCAGAGTGATTGCGATAAGATACTAGGCACAACTTATCTTCAAAGCGGTGCAATGG
>JBKUMA010000348.1:0-1317 GCA_046955055.1 Candidatus Gastranaerophilaceae bacterium | reverse complement strand
AACCAGAACATTAAAATTTTGTTTTTCACTTTTTTTACCTCTTATACTGATTTTCTAGAATCTTTTTTATAATTTTAATTACAAAAATAAAATTAAGTTATAGCCGAGTCTGGCTAATCGTTATGAAAACTGTCTAAAACGTTGAATAAATCAGCTTTTTCTTCGCTTGTTAATTCAACCAGCGGACGTCTTACATAATCTTCAATAATACCTTTGTGTGCTAATGCTGCTTTAACAGGAACAGGATTTGGAGCCATAAAGAATTTTCTGAATGAAGGATACAATTTTTTATGCATATTCATTGCGGCTAAAAATTCACCTGTTTTGTAGTTTCTAATCATTGATTTTATTTCTTTGCCGAAAATGTGTGAAGCAACGGAAACAACACCTCTTGCACCTAATGAAAGCATAGGCAGAGTCAAACTGTCGTCGCCGGAATAAACTGTGAAATCAGCAGGACAGCATAATTTCATTTCGGTAACTGCATCCATATCCTGAAAACTTTGTTTAATTGCAACTATATTTTGGTATTTATTTGCAAGTTGAGCAACGGTTTGTGGCTGCATATTAACCCCTGTTCTGCCCGGAATGTTATATAAAATAATCGGAACATTAGGAACAGCTTCAGCTATAGCAGAAAAATGTTCAATCATACCTTTTTGGTTAGGCTTGTTGTAATAAGGTACAACAGAAAGAAGTGCATCTACATCTTCTTTTTCAGCCAACTTTGCAGTTCTTACAGCTGTTTCTGTAGAATTAGACCCTGCATTCATAATAACTTTTGCGTGATTTGCAGCAGCTCTTTTAACAGTGCTTAAAAGTTCAATTTCTTCTTCATGAGTTAATGTAGGACCTTCACCGGTGGTTCCTGCAACTAGAACTGCATCACTTCCATTAGATATTAAATACTTAGTTAATTCTTCAGCTTTGTTATAATCAATCTCTCTTTTTGAATTTAAAGGAGTAACCATTGCGGTAATAACTTCACCCGCATCGTATCTTAAAGCCATAAATACCTCTTTCATTATTCCCAATCTGACTCTTATTCTTGAATTATAAAACAAAAGCATGTAAATTGTGTAAAATATTAAGTTATTTAATCTTTTAAGATGTGACTAAAAAGTTGAAATTAGAAGATAAATATGTTATCATAATAATATTTAAAAGAGGAGCAACAAGTATGAAAAAATTATTGATTATGCAAGCTGTCAAGTTCATGCAAAATCTAAGAAACGAAACTCATAGCGTTCATGCACAAATGACACAATGTGACTACGTACGTAGTACCGGGGGGGGGGCGAAAATTTAAAGCTCCTG
>JBKUMA010000347.1:0-1324 GCA_046955055.1 Candidatus Gastranaerophilaceae bacterium | reverse complement strand
GTCTACAGCATTAGGACCTGCGTTGTATGCTGCTAATGCTAAAATTACATTGCCGTTATACTTGTTCATCATTGATTTTAAGTATCTGATACCGCCATCAAGGTTTTGAACAGGATTGTATGCATCATTAACTCCAAGAGATTTTGCGGTAGAAGGCATTAATTGCATTAACCCCATTGCTCCTGCTTTTGATTTTGCATTTGGATTAAATCCTGATTCTTGTTTTATTAAAGCTTTTACTAAGTTTTCGTCAACACCATGTTTTTTAGACATTTTAGAAACAAGGTCTAAAATCTGAGTCTTAGAAGATACAGAGCCAGTTCTTACGGCTCCTGTTGCTGCAGCTGCTTCCTGTAAAGCATTTGTTAAACTTACGTTAGGATTGCTTTTTATAATATCAGCATTAACATTTAATGATTGAGGGTTTAAAAGCAAGGTCCCAAAATTAGATTTAGTTGTGGATTGCAGAACTTTTTCAAAAGAAGGTGCATTGATATTATTGTTTGGATAAATTGTGTCAAGCGGATTTTGCGGAGTTTGAACACCGTTTAAATTGTTTTGATAATTGCTGATTTGTGCGTAACGCTGAATTGCAGCATTTTGTCCGCCTGAATTTAATAAGTTTTGAATAAAGTTTGAAAACATTTTTTGCCTTTATATTAGTTTAGAACTACTCTACCCATGTCCAATTATATTCTACATACAATTGCTTTCTTCCGTATCCTCTATTTGAATTAATGATTTTAAAATAAATGTCAAATAATCACAAATATTAGGCAATTTTTTTTGTAAAAATTATCGACAGGTGGCTGAGGATATTAATGCCATTGAACGTCGTGTAGGAGAAAATCCAAAAGAATACCTTAAAGTTTTTGATAACGTTTACGACTGGTTGAAAAATGGTAAATTTACGATAAACGATATTGACTTAGTATAATTTGATTATTTGATATACATGCAATCTCCGTATGAAAAGAAACGGTATTTTGTTTCTACTGCTTCTTTGTAGGCATCAAAAATAAAATCTTTGCCGGCCAAGGCACTTACAAGCATTAAAAGAGTTGATTTTGGTAGGTGAAAATTAGTAATTAAATTATCAATTACCTTAAATTCATACGGCGGATAAATAAACAATTCTGAATGGTCGTGACAAGCTTTTATACATCCGAATTTTTGATATGCTGTTTCAAGAGTTCTAACTGTTGTTGTCCCAACGGCGATAATTTTTTTGCCTTCACGTTTTGCACGATTAATCTGCTCTGCAGCCTTTTCAGAAATTTCGAAAGTTTCTGAGTGCATTTTATGCTCTAATACATTTTCACAC
>JBKUMA010000346.1:0-1360 GCA_046955055.1 Candidatus Gastranaerophilaceae bacterium | reverse complement strand
GTATAATATTATTACATCGTAGAATTAAGGAAATACGAAAATGACAAAAACAATAAGTTTAAAAGAAAGATACCAAAAAGAAGTAATCCCTGCATTACAAGAAAAATTTGGTTATAAAAATATAAACCAAGTTCCAAAACTACACAAAATCGTTTTGAATATGGGTGTAGGTGAAGCTTCTCACAACTCAAAAATAGCTGAAGTTATTGAAGGTCAATTAACTAAAATTGCAGGTCAAAAATGCGTAGTTACTAAGGCTAAAAAATCAATCGCTTCATATAAATTAAGAGAAGGTATGCCTGTTGGTGCAATGGTTACATTACGCGGCGACAGAATGTACGATTTCTTACAAAAACTTAACTGTGTAGTTCTTCCTCGTATCAGAGACTTCCGCGGTATCAGCCCAAAAAGTTTCGACGGTCGCGGCAACTATACATTAGGTTTGAAAGAACAAGCTTTATTCCCTGAAATCACTTACGAAGAAGTTGATTTAGTTAAGGGTATGAACGTTTCAGTTATTACAACTGCTGAAACTGATGACGAAGCTAGAGAATTGTTAAAATTATTAGGAATGCCTTTCAAAGGTATGAACAAATAGGAGCGTAGCCGCTCCACCAAACACATTAGAGTTTGTATAAAACTTTAGTGGAATATAAGAAAAACAAAAATACAAAAAAAGGAGAAATTCATGGCTAAGAAAGCGATGATGAACAAAGAACTAAAAAGAGCAAAATTAGCTGCAGCTGGCAAATATCCAACTGTTAGACTTCATAACAGATGCAGCATCTGCGGACGTCCTCACGGATTTCACAGAGATTTCGGTCTTTGCAGAATTTGTTTAAGAAAAATGGCACACCAAGGTTTATTGCCAGGTGTAACAAAAGCAAGCTGGTAATTCAATTAAGTTTATAATATAGAAATATAAATAGACTTTTTTGACTTGCTAAACTGCTAACAATCGATAAAGGTGAAATAAATAAATTTATTTCAAACCATATCAAAAAATTAGTAAGTAGCGTTCGGCAACAAGCCGACATAAGTTAAAAAGGAAAATAAAATGAATACAGATCCAATAGCAGATATGCTAACAAGAATTAGAAACGCTAATATGGTTTCTCATACTTCAGTTGAAATGCCTTCATCTAAATTGAAAGTTCAATTAGCAAAATTATTAAAAGAAGAAGGTTTCATCTCTGATTACACAGAAAAAGAAGTTGGAAAATTCAAAGTGTTAGAAATTACTTTAAAATATGACTCTAAAAATAAACCTGTAATTTCTAAATTAGAAAGAATTTCAAAACCTGGTTTAAGAAGCTATAGCAAATCTAAAAACCTTCCTAAAGTTCTAGGCGGTATGGGT
>JBKUMA010000345.1:0-1389 GCA_046955055.1 Candidatus Gastranaerophilaceae bacterium | reverse complement strand
AATTTAGACATATCTGCTTCAATTTTTTTAGTAACATTTAATTTAGAAGCAAAAAGTTTTTGGAATTTATTATTTCCGCTGTAAGTATCTCCTTCATATTCTGCGGGCTCGTCATAGTCAAAACCGTATGCACAGTATTTGCCGTTTGCTGCGTCAGAATCAGGACCGTTAGATCTGCAATACATTGACATATCATCGTATAAACTTGTATCATTGATTAAACTGTTTACGATATTTTCGGTAGTATAATAAGCTTTTTTAATCATCATTTTATTTTTGTTAGGTCTTGTTCGCATGATTGTAGGTGTTACAATCGCAACGATAATCCCTATTACAGCTAAAGCTACCATTAATTCGGTAAGGGTAAAACCTTTAAATCTTTTCATATTAAAAAAATCCTTCCTTAAGTTTCGCAGATATAATATTTATACATTATTATAATAACATGTATTATTGCTTTTTTCAATAAAAGGGGTTATTTTGAATTGCTGTATAAAAACGGGTTTGTTGTATTTGTGCCATGTAAATATTTATTAACATTATAGCAAAATAATTTATTTAGATGAGTTAAAATATTATTCAATCGTTTATTATATGCACAGGATACTATATAGATAACAAATGTTATTACTGTAACATTTGAGATTGAATACAAACTAAACACGTAGAGGGTAAATAAATATGGTCGATAACAGATCAGCAGGTTTTTTCGGAATAGGCGGCTCTTTTAATTTTAAAAGCGGCGACATATCCGGTACTGCCGCTAAAACTCAAGATGATAAAATGGGGCAAGGCGGTGAGTATTTCTCTCAAAGACGTGGCGAGGAAGAAGAAGAAAAACAAGAAAGTGCAAAATACACTGACAGAAGTGCTCAATTGCGTGCGACTTTAAATTCCCTTGCTATGATGAATGTTGCTAATGTTATTAATGCCAAGAAAAAAGCCCTTGAAGAACAAAATTCTCAAAAACGACAAAATCAGCACCAAAATCAAAAAGATAATGATGCTGAAAATAAACGTGAAAAAGCCGAGGAAGAGCTTGAAGAAGAATTTTATAATTTAACACGTGAAATCAAGGAAGATAAATAGTTTTTACCAAACTTTATTGAAGATATTGTTATTATTATCTTCATTTTGTTCTTTTTCTTTCTTAACGAATAATAATTCACCTTTATATGAAGGGTTAGAACCGTTTTTGTCTTTGCCTGCTGCCAAGCTTACTATGCTGTTAAATTTGCCTGCTGTTTCTGTTTTTGCAGTTTGTCCTTGAGATTCGTTTAATGCGATAGTAAGTTTGCCTTCAACATTTTTTTGAACATTTTGTGCTGCTTTAGTATTTAAATATTGAATTGATGCAAGAACATTGTTATTTAATTGAATATTTAAGAC
>JBKUMA010000344.1:0-1407 GCA_046955055.1 Candidatus Gastranaerophilaceae bacterium | reverse complement strand
ACTGCGTAGGTAATTAATTAATGATGTTTTCATAATAAGTACTCCTTTTATTAATTATTATAACATATTTTTAGTGAGCTTTCAATATAACTTTTCAGATACTACTAAAAGGTAATTTTTTATAAATATCTATAAGTAAAAATAATACTATGGAATTCGATAATAACTTTTACCAAAACTTGATTAAACCTGATTTTCAACCGCCTCAATGGCTCTTTAAACCGGTTTGGATTATTTTATACATACTTATGGGTGTTTCATTGTTTATTGTCAGCCGTCACGCACAAAGTAGCCTAAAATGGGCTGCAATAGCACTATTTCTTATTCAACTAATGCTTAATCTAAGCTGGTCACCATTATTCTTTGTTTACCACAAAATAAGAAGTGCTCTTTTCATTTGCATACTTTTAACAATTACAGTGTTTTTTATGATTATAGTATTTTCTAAATTATCATTAATCGCAGCTATCTTGCAGATACCATATTTATTATGGCTTATTTTTGCAAGCATATTAAACGCAGCTATCGTAAAACTGAACCCCTGTATATAAAATAAAAGACCGGCACAATGTTATGCCGGTCTAATTTATTCCATCCTATCCTTAATTTCCTGTTTCCTTACCTTATTGATTTTCCAACGATTTAAGCTATAAAGTTAGTGCCAAATCTGCTTGGACCGTGGAAAAATGATTGCTTCATCATATCCACCAAAGATTTTTTTATAACGTGTCTTTCGTTTAATTTAACTGTATTAACAGATTCTGAAGTTTCTTTATATAAGTCAGTAACGGTATTAGAAAATAACAGCATTGTTGCCATAGCTTTAACCTCTCTTTATCTTTATTTTGCTCTCGTACTTATATAAAAAACTTTTTTATAAAATTATTGACTTTTTATATATGTTTTATATAAAACTTGTTACATTTGTTCACATATTCGCATTTCATTAAAGTTTCTTCGTACAAAATCCGTTAACTTTAACATATTAGTTTATCAAAAATTATTTTAAATTAAGGAGAAAATAATGGCAGATTCATTGAGTGTAACAGGTAAAGCTTCAAACGTAAAACAAATTTATATTGACTGGAAACAGTTAACTGCCAAAGAGGTTATTAAGAAAGAAAAAGAAGGGCAGAGTGCTCCGCCTGAGATATTGAAATGGGCAGAAGAAATTGCAAAACTCGATAATGCACCTGATGATGTAACATATGATATTGCAAAAGGTGAAACTGACATTGATAAATTAAATGAACTTATAAACGCAGCTCCAGAAAAACAGGAAGATAATAAAGAGAATACTGAAGAAGAACCTCAATTATCTGCTGCACAACAAGAACGAAAATCAATGCAGGATAACGGAGCAAGTTTAGTAGAACAAGGCAAAACTTTTATAGGCAGAAGTAAAGA
>JBKUMA010000343.1:0-1425 GCA_046955055.1 Candidatus Gastranaerophilaceae bacterium | reverse complement strand
CAGTACGATTAATCAATAACGAAGCAGAAAAATATTCTGAAAATATGGAAGTTGCCGCAAATGTAATTATGGGCGGTACACCTATATTAGGCGGGTTAGTTGGATGGGGCGTTTCTGCAATAGCGTCAATGACAGGTGTAGTTGACAAAATCATCAACAAAAGTGTTAGAGCATTAGGTTCAGATGAAGCAATAAAAGCATACGAAGACTACAAGAAGATTAAGCCTAAAGAACCCGGCCGCAACGGAGCTTGGAGCAATTTCTTTGAAGAAATGATGAACAGCGGATGGAAAATTGAACAAAAAGCTCGAAAAGCAGCTATTGCAGCAGGTGAAAAAGCAGAGAATTTGAGATACAAAAAAGAAAGTATTCTTACACCTATAAAAAGGTTTTTAACAGCAGTTGGAACAACTAAGCTTGGACGAAACGTAACTCTTGGTATAGCTGGCGGTTTGATAACAGGTATTGTAGGTCAATTTATCGGTTTAAGGCTACAAAAATCATCTGCAAGAGCAGGTCGTTACACTGCTAAAAGAGAACTTGAAAAAGACCCAAAAAATTTCATCGGATACACTCCTGAAGAAATGGAAGAAGTTAAAGAAGTTAAAAATAAAAATGATAAGCCTAATAAAATAAAAGAATATGCTATGTTCATTCCTACTGTAATGAAACAATATTATGCCTATAACAAATACAAGAAAAATGAATATATAGAAAAACAAGCATTACGTGAACAATTACAAAAAATAGACGTAAGTGAACAGCAATTAAAAGATGCAAAAAACTTACAACGAAAACTGTTTAATACATTTGAAAAAGTAGATGACAATTCACAAATATATTCAGAAACCATGGAAGCTGCAACAGAAATAGCACAGCCATTTGTATATTACGGTGCAATTGCAACTGCTTTATCCCCTCTGATAATATTCGGAATACAAGCAGGAAGAGGTAAATATACTCCAACAAAAGTATTAGATAAAGTTACAAACTTTATTTCTAAAAAAACAGGGTTCTTAAAGTCAAAACGAACATTAAAATATTTTGATGATATTAACAAAATGATTCCTGACAAAATTCGAGGCACAAATGTTTCACCTGATTATTTAGAAATGATGCATAAAAACCCCAAATATGGTGAAACAATTAAAAGTATTATGGCATCATTGAAAGAAGACCCTACTGCCGTAATTAGAGAAACTAAAAAAGGATTAAAATCCTTCAGTGACGATATTGCTAATGCTTCTGAAAGTGAAGTTAAAGAATTTATGAAAGGTCTCAGCAACGAGTTTTTTAATAATAGGGCAATACGTTACTTTGAACTTGATACAATGGACAAAGCTTATTTACAAAAAATTCTTCCTAGAATTGAAAAAATACTTAACGATATACCTGAAGATAAAATCAGAAACATAATCAATACAC
>JBKUMA010000342.1:0-1440 GCA_046955055.1 Candidatus Gastranaerophilaceae bacterium | reverse complement strand
GGCTGCACTTATGCGTAAAAATGATGACGAAGACGAAGTTGATTTACTTCTTGAAGGCATTCTTGATGTCGTTCCTGATTTACCGATTACGCAGGAAAAATTAGACATCTTTTTAACTACGCTGAAATCTCTTGTTCCGGAAGTTGAAATTTCATCAAACAAAGACGATTACGCGGAAGAAGACAACATTTCAAAAACCCCTGCCAAAGATTTTTACAAAGAGAATATAAATGCAGAAAATTTAGATGAAATTATTGAGGAAGAAGAAAATACCCAAAAGCAATCTGTAAAATTGGAAAAAGTTTCAGTAACTTACCAGAGTGCGATTATTCTGACCAAACGTCCTTCAGTAACAGCAGGTGTTCTGCACGAACTTACACAAATTGCAGAAAAACCTTCAGGAATTTACAGAGAAACTTCATTGAGTATTATTAACGAAGAATATGCCCAGAGCAAAGAAAAATCTGTTCCTGTTAAAGATTTAAACAAAATCACTGATTTTTATCCAATAACCCCGCTTTCACTGAGCGACAGCCAGCAGCAGGTAATTAAAAATATTGATAACAGCAAATTCATTGCAGTCCAAGGCCCTCCAGGTACCGGTAAGTCACAAACTATTGTTAACCTGGTTGCCCACCTTGTTGCTAACGGAAAGACTGTTCTTGTAGCTTCACGTATGGATAAAGCCGTTGATGTTGTTGCAGAGCGTCTGAATGAATTAGGTGCAAGCCACATGGCACTACGTGCAGGCCGCTTAAATTATCAAAGACAACTCAGCAATGAATTAGACAACTTACTTGCACAGCCTCAAGATTTGGATGACGGAGTTGAAGATATTCTTCTTGTTGATAACAAAGACATGAAGGATCATCTTGATATGCTTAAAAGCCTTGAAAACAAGTCAGAAAAAATTATTAAACTTGAAAAAGACTGGCACGATAAATTAGAAGAAGTACAAGAACAAGAAAAAATCCTAGGCAAGCCTGAGTTTATCAAATCTTCTCTTAAAAAAGGTGAGATAGACATAATTTCAGGCATTATAAAAATTCTTGAAGGCAACATTGAAAAAGCAGGATTTTTATCAAAAATAGCTAACTTTACAAGTCTTGGACAGTTGAAAAAAATTTTAAAACTAAAAGATTTTGACGTAACATACGAAAATCTTGGACGTTTAAAAGAAGAATTAATGTTCGCAAATTTAAACTGGAGTTTACGCAGCATTGAAGCCGAAATTCAAAAAACAGGCAATCTGCATGTGCTTTCCGAACAAATCAGAACAATGAAAAGAAAGCAGAAAACTCTTGCAACAAATATCTTAAAAAACAAACGCCGCGAAGCTTTAAAAGGTCTATTACGCGATGAAAACAAACGCAGAAGATTAAAAGTTCATGCAAAATCACTTGTAACTAACAGAAAAAGACTTCAAACAAACATATTGGA
>JBKUMA010000341.1:0-1441 GCA_046955055.1 Candidatus Gastranaerophilaceae bacterium | reverse complement strand
ATTTTATCCTGGTCAGCTTTTGTTTTTGGTTCGATTGCAACTGAAATTACAGGTTCTGGGAATGTCATTCTTTCCAAGATGATTGGAGCTTTTTCGTCACATAAAGTGTCGCCTGTAGTTGTATCTTTAAGACCTACAGCTGCACAGATATCGCCTGCGTAAACTTCGTCTTCTTCATTTCTTTGGTCTGCTTGCATTTGAACAAGTCTTGAAATACGTTCTTTTTTACCAGTTGTTGAGTTAAGAACATATGAACCAGATGTTAATTTACCTGAGTATATTCTTAAGAATGTTAAACGACCAACGTAAGGGTCAGTCATAACTTTGAATGATAAAGCTGAGAATGGTTCATCGTCAGAAGAATGTCTTTCAACTTTTGAACCGTCTTCAAGTTCACCTTCGATAGCTTTTACATCAACCGGAGAAGGCATTAATTCAACAACAGAGTCTAGCAATAATTGAACACCTTTGTTTTTGAATGCTGTACCGCAAGTTACAGGAACGATTTTGTTATCGCAAACAGCTTTTCTTAATGCTGCTTTTAGTTCTTCGATAGTAGGTTCTTCACCTTCTAAGAATTTCATCATTAAGTCGTCATCAGTTTCAGAAATAGCTTCGATTAATTGTTCTCTGTATTGTTGAGCTTTTTCCAACATGTCAGCAGGAATTTCTTCAACTTGGATATCAGTACCTAAATCGTTAGTGTAGATATAAGCTTTCATTTCGAACAAGTCGATTAAGCCTTTAAATTGGTCTTCAGCACCGATAGGTAATCTGATTGGGTGAGCGTTTCCGCCTAAACGGTTTCTAACTTGTTCTACAACTCTGTAGAAGTTAGCACCTGTTCTATCCATTTTGTTAACGAATACCATACGAGGAACTTCGTATCTGTTAGCTTGTCTCCAAACTGTTTCTGATTGAGATTGAACACCGCCTACTGCACAGAATACAGCAACAACGCCGTCTAATACACGTAGAGAACGTTCAACTTCGATAGTGAAGTCAACGTGGCCCGGTGTATCGATAACGTTAATTTGGTGACCTTTCCAATATGAAGTTACAGCTGCAGATTGGATTGTAATACCTCTTTCACGTTCTTGTTCCATAAAGTCAGTTACAGCAGCACCGTCGTGAACTTCACCGATTTTATGTGTTTTACCTGTGTAAAACAAGATACGTTCAGTTGTAGTGGTTTTACCTGCATCGATGTGAGCGGCAATACCAATGTTTCTGATTTTTTCTAATGGAGTTTTTCTTGCCATTTTGTTTTTCCTTTTTATATATTGTGTACATCTGCTATTTATTATTTAGCCTCATTATAATTATCACACAAACATGGAAATTGACAAATAATATTGAAATTATGTTAAATATACATAATAAATATTATAGGAAAATTTAACAAGGGGTTTTGAACCCCTTCCACCCCGCACTCGTATTC
>JBKUMA010000340.1:0-1453 GCA_046955055.1 Candidatus Gastranaerophilaceae bacterium | reverse complement strand
CTATGTATACTTTAGGAGTAACTGTTTTGCCTGTTTGACCTATTTGAATATCATGATTTGCCAGACCCATATCAACAGCCACGCGACTAGCCCCGACTGAAGCTCCTATTATGTCAGCGAATTCTCTTAATAATGCAAAACCTTCTTCATTCTTCATCCCTCGTCCGCCTGACACAATTATATCAGCACTATCCAATTCGTTAATAGTAGAATTCAAGCATTTCTTAAAGTCAATTAATTCAACACTTGGTTCAAAATCAATATTAAAGTTTTTAATAATATACTCTGTGTTTTTGATAATATCTTTTTCCATTGGCTTAAACACTTTAGGTCTTACAGTTGCCATTTGAGGAAGGGTTTTGCAGAGTATGGTTGCCATAAGTTTTCCGCCGAAAGTAGGACGTGTAGCAGCAAGCTGTCCTTTTTCATTAATATCAAGGTCAATGCAATCGGCAGTCAGACCTGTGCACAATGAAGATGATATTCTGGGAGCCAAGTCTCTGCCTTGTGTAGTCGCTCCGATTAACATAATTGATGGTTGAATTTCTTTAATCGTTTCAACGGCTGCTTTGGCAAAGAGTTCTGTTGAGTAATTATTGAATTTTTCATTTTCAATTACATAAACTTTATCGAAGCCGCTTTTTTCAAATGCTTCTTTATATTCATTAATTAATCCCGGTTTGGAAATCAAAAGAGCCGAAATGCTTTCACCGTTTAGTTTGGTTGAAAGCTCCTGTGCTTTGTTGGCAAGTTCAAACAGTACGGTGTGAAGATAACCTTCTTTGGTAACCTCTGCATATAATAGAATACCGTTGTTAGTCATTTTTTTCTACGTTGCCTCCGGAAAGTTCTTGAAATGATGAATTTACGCCAAAATATTTCAATTTATCATAAAGAGTTTCACATTTGTCACAAATTTCGCATTCACCTCTTTTATTTTGTGGACGAAAAGCTTTGCTTACATATGTTGGAGAACCTTTAATACCTACATCTTCAGGATTTAAACCTATATCAGCAAGTGTCAAAATGGTAATTTTTGTATTTTGTGCTTTTATTATACCGTTAATTCTGGCTCTTGAAGGTTCTTCATTGCGTTTCAATACACATATAAGAGCAGGGAATTTTACCTTTAATACTTCAATTCCTTCTTCAATTTCTCTTGTAAGTATAAGTGAATTATCCTCACATTTTTCTATATCTTTGACATAGGTAACTTGAGGAATTCCAAGCTGGTTTGCAATGCTTGGACCTGTTTGAGCAGTATCACCGTCAATAGCAAACTGACCGCATATAATTAAATCAAAATCTGAACAGTTAGTTTTAATAGCATTTGCAATAGTCTTGCCTGTTGCGAAAGTGTCAGCACCGGCAAATTTTCTGTCAGTAATGAGAATACCGTTATCACAGCCGAGAGCAATTGCTTTTTTTAGCATATCTTCGGCTTGAGGAGGTC
>JBKUMA010000339.1:0-1494 GCA_046955055.1 Candidatus Gastranaerophilaceae bacterium | reverse complement strand
TATTTGAATACATATTAAATAAAATCAGGATAAGTTAACAATTTGCTTGTAAAAAAATAATTATGCTATAATAATAAGACATGAAAAAAGAATAGGAAGTAAATGATTGCACAATTAACTCAGATTTCAAACACAGGAATTGAAACTTTATCAGCAGGAATATTAGCTGCATTTTTGGCACAAGTATTAAAATTTATCATTTTTACAATACGTTCTAAAAAAATGAATTTTAAAATTTTCACCACTACAGGCGGAATGCCAAGTTCTCATTCTGCAGGTGTAATGGGATTATCAACATCAGTCGGTATAGTAGAAGGATTTGATTCAGTAATATTTGCCGTTGCAATAGGTTTTGCTTTGATTACGATGTATGATGCGGCAGGCGTTAGACGTGCAGCAGGTAAAACAGCAGCATGCTTAAACAGAATGATGGAAGATTTCTACAAGCATGACGTTCAATCAATAGGCGGAAAATTAAAAGAACTTTTAGGGCATACTCCTTTTGAGGTAATTATGGGTGCATTATTCGGCGTTATATTTGCATTCTTCTATCATTTTAAAATTCTTTTATAATCACGCTTGCCTTTTTATATTATTCATGTAATAATATTGGTGTTGTTAATAAGGGCTTATAGAAATTACTTCTATATCCGAGAATTAAACCCTTAGGGAAAGAAAGATATACTCAAAGAATAATGAGTGTTGGAGAATTTAATTACAAGTATATAAAAGAGAATGCAAGTCCCGGTAGCTGGCGAAGAGGATACGAATACCACTTAAAAGATATGGTATTTGATTCTTACCCTGAAAAAAACTTCTATATGGCTAAGGTCAAAGGTAATTTTCAGGATCACTACAATACTGACTTAATTTTCAAAAAGAATAAAGTTGAAGCACGCTGCAACTGTCCTTTAAAAGAAATGTGGTGTAAACACGCTGTAGCCGTTGCTTTGAAAGCCATTGACGAACACGCATATGAAGATTGGCTGGAAACAAAATTTGGCATTGAAACTGAATTTCCTGACGAAAACACAGTGCTTACTGAAGCTCCTCAAGGAAACTACATTTTTCATTTCAATTCAAAAAGAAAAGCTAACTTCTTCTCTATATTAGTTCGTTCAAGAGAAACAGGAAAAGTTGTAAGACAAATTGAACCGATTTTGAGAGCCTTAATTGAAGCACAAAAACAAGATCCTTCATTTGAATTAAACAATTCTCAAAAAGTTGAAGTTGCTGTATTCCAGCAATTGCTTCTTGTATCCAGACAAGATAAAAAGGCCGGATGGTACGATATACCAATCACAAAATTCGGTCCTATGTTTACTCTTTTATCAAAAGCCGATGAGGTTTTAGATGAAAAGACAAAAGAAAGATTAAAATTTACCGATGAAGAATGGAAGCTTGCACTTTACGTAAATACAGGTGCTCAAGGAACAATCTTGCTTTCATTGGAATGGAAAAGACCAGACAAAGATGATGCTTACCCGTTAGAAG
>JBKUMA010000338.1:0-1529 GCA_046955055.1 Candidatus Gastranaerophilaceae bacterium | reverse complement strand
AAATACATTTAAAGCAAATATAAAAGACACAATTGCAGATTTAATTAAAGGTGAAGAAGAGGAATTGAAAAAATGCCAAGAAATCAAAATTCCTCAACGTGTAGAAAGAAGCGATTATTACAGAAGAAATCCAGAAAAAGCTAAAAAATTAGTTTCAGAAATTCAACAAAAATTAAACAATACATCCAATTTAAAAGAAATTAAAAAATTCTTAAGCAGCAAAGCAAATGAATTAAAAGGCAAAAAAGACGATAAGTGTTTATTAGATATCATCACAGAATTACAAGATAGAATTCTTTACGGTAACAATGATGAAGTTCATAAATCATTATGTGACAAAATCAACAAAATACCAGAGCATATAAGTATGTACGAATCATTAGGCTCAAAAGCAGAAGTAGAAGCTCTTGTAAAGAAAAACCTTAAAGAAAGACATGATTCTTTAACAGAATCAATATCTAATTTGAAAAAATACCAAACAAAATTACTTGAAGGCGAAACTGTTGGAAATATAGAAAAATTAATTGAAAACCATGTTAAGAAAAATCCTAACTCAAGATTAAAAAATCTTGTTTTATCTGAAAAAATCGCTGAAAGAATAAAAAATACAATTAAAAATAATATCAAAGGCTATCAACGATTAATCGGTTTATTTGTTGCATTAGCAATGCTACCTGTATCCTGTTCATTATTAAACTGGGTATACCCAAGATTTATGGATGCAGTATTCCCTAATTTATCAAACAAAAAGCATTCAAATGAAGCAAAAGATTTCATTGACAAAGCTAACAAGAACGGGGAGGTGAAATAATGGTATCAGTAGCACCTCTAAAATGGAATACAATTAAATCATACGGCACAAAAGCAGTTGATACAACTCTTAGAAAACCACTTAAAGCAGTATCAGAAACTAAATTCTTTGACTATATCAGTAAAAAATACAATGCGTCTTCAGCTGCTGAAAAAGCTAAATTCATGTCTTTAGTCAGCGTAAGTTCAATTGTATTAAAAGACGGACTTGGTTGTTATCTTTATGTAAAACAAAGTTTAAATAACGACAAAATTCCTGCTGATAAAAGAAAATTCGTTGCAGCATTAGACCTTGCTAACGGCGGATTAATGATTGCAATGCAGCTGTTAATGCTTGTTACATTCTCTAATGATAAAGTTCAAAAGAAATTATTCAACAAAATGTTTGGTAAACGTTTCGAACGTTCAGCTGCTAAAAGTTTACAATCCATACTGGAAAAGAAAGAAAAATTAAAAGGTATGGAAGGTCCTGAGTTCCACAAAGCTCTTGATAATTACAAAAAGAATATTACAACTGCTTTCGGTTACTTAACATCACTTGTAGCAGCAACTATTCTAGGAAAACGTGTCATTGTTCCGTTCATTGCAACTCCTCTTGCTGATAAAACAAAAGCTTGGATGAGCAGAAATGACAAACCGGCACAAGTACACAAAGATACTAAAAACACATATGATACTGAAGAAAAAGACATCATTAAGAATAAAGAAGAAAACGAAGA
>JBKUMA010000337.1:0-1535 GCA_046955055.1 Candidatus Gastranaerophilaceae bacterium | reverse complement strand
ATACATATTCTTACCACGAGTAACCAAATCTATATTCTTATCGGCAGTAATTTCTCTAATATATGTATCACCTGAAAATTCAGCATTAATATTACCTTCTCTTGAAATAATTGCACCGGCTTTTGTATCATTTTTGCTTCCGTCAGCACTATCAAGACCTTTAATATTAATATCTTTTTCCGCTAATATATTTAATTCACCGTTTTTAGCATCAGTTTGTTTAAATGTTAATCTGTTATCTTTTGAACCGATTTGATTACTAGCGATTAAAGATATATTTTTACCTTCCACATTAGCTTTTGAAGGATCAGAAGAAGCATTTACTATTGAATAAGTTTTGCTTGTTCTGTCATTATAATTTTCATAATCAGCTGTTAAAATAACGTCGCCATCAGCTTTAATATGGTCAACTCTCATATCTGTATTTTTGCTTGCCATATTAATAACTAAGTCATCTTTACTTAAGAATTTTTTAGTTTGAGCATTAATTTTTCCATCAATTTTTACATTAATTGATTTATCGAATTCTCTGGCATTAGGTCCTATACCAATACCATCTTTAGGATTTTGCGTGTTAGAACCGATTGTACCGTCTTGAACATTTATATTTAAATTACCTTTATTAGTTGTTGCTATTAGAGTTTTATCGTAACCTGCATTTAATAAGCTACCGCTTTTAATATTAATATTTACATCACCTGTTGATGATAAGTAGTTGTCATTTCCGGTATTATCACCGATTACAACATTTGAACCTCTATTTTCAATATTAATACCGTTAGCGTCAACCAGACCTCTTACATTAATTCCGCCTTTACCGGTATTGTTTATAGTAAGAATGTCAGTTTTATTTGAAACTCTGCCTGTGCTTTGAATATGAATACCTTCAGCACCTGTATTTGTAATTAACGCTTTACCGTTTCTGTTATCAATTTTACCGTTAATTTGGATACCTTTGTCACCGCTGTTATTCATTTCAAATTCGCCGTTGCCAACTATCAATGCATTTTCATTAACTCTAATACCTTCACCCCTATTTAATAATGAAAGTTTAGGACCTGAGTTAGAAACAGCACCGTTCACAACAAGTAATCCGGCTTCGTTATTAATTTTTGCACTACCATTTTTATTATTAATTGAGCCATCAATTTTTATGCCTTGTGAACCTGAATTATTCATTTCAAATTCACCGTCACCAATAACTGAAGCTTTTTTAGCAATTGTAATTCCAGAGCCTGAATTGTTCATTGTTAACTTGCCGTTAGAGTTCATAACAGCACCGTTAACTTGTAAATGACCTGCTTTATTATTAATTAAAGCATTGCCTTTGTTGTTAACAGCACCATTAATTAATGTTCCCCCTGCTCCTGAATTATCAAGGATAAGACTTCCATTATTATCTATAAGCCCTGAAACAACAATACCTTTAGAGCCTGTATTTACAAAATTTGAATCGCCTTTGTTAGTATAAGTACCGTTTACAGAAAGTGCACCTTCTCCTGAATTTTCAATTCTTGCACCACCTTCATTTGTAA
>JBKUMA010000336.1:0-1543 GCA_046955055.1 Candidatus Gastranaerophilaceae bacterium | reverse complement strand
ATATAATATAATATAATATAAGGTAAGTTATGACATTACAGGTAGAAATCGGACAAAAATTAAATAACGGCTTGACTCAGGTTAACACATACGAAGTTCCAAACGGAACAAATAATAAATATGCTCCAAAATCTTTTGCCGTCCCTGATGATAAAGTCGATGAATTTGTCAAAGAATATAAAGACAAATCAAATAAAAATTCAAAATTGATTGCACCATTTATGATAATAGGCTCTGTCCTTGGTGCTGTACTTGGCTGGAGATGCACAACAAGAATTGATTTAAAACCTTGGGGAGCATTATTATCTTTTATAGGCGGTGGTGTACTAGGCTGTACTCCTGCTGCAATATCAGAAAAAATAACTCAATTAAGAACTTCAAAAAAATATAATGCACACAGAATTGCTACCCAGCAATGATGTTAACAAATTATTTGCCTTTCTAGCACCGTTATAATTAACACAATAATATGTATTCATTCCTCCAAAATAAAATTTCAAGATTTATACAATAATTTGAATTTTGTGCTATAATTCAGTCAAAGGTGTTATTATTTATATTTTTACAAAAGGAGAAAAATTATGACTGAAAAACGCGTATGGTTATTCAGAGAGGGTAACGCAGATATGCGTAATCTTTTGGGCGGCAAAGGTGCCAATCTTGCTGAAATGACCAACCTAGGATTACCTGTACCTCCGGGGTTAACAATTACTACAGAAACTTGTATGGATTATATTAACAATGGAAATAAAATGCCTGCAGGACTAATGGATGAAGTTAAAAAAGCTTTAGAAGAAGTTGAAAAACAATCAGGTAAAAAATTCGGTGATGCCGAAAATCCATTATTAGTATCAGTACGTTCAGGTGCAAGACTTTCAATGCCTGGTATGATGGAAACAATTTTGAACCTTGGTATGAATGACAAAACTGTAGAAGGTATGATTAAATTAACCAATAATCCTCGTTTCTGCTATGACTCATATCGTCGTTTTTTAACAATGTTCGGCTCTGTAGCTTGGGACATTGACAGACAAAAATTTGAAGACTACATGGATAAAATTAAAGAACAAAAAGGATACAAATCTGATACAGACATGACAGCAGATGACTGGAAATCTCTAATTGAGCCATACAAAGCATTGATTAAAGCCGAAACAGGTAAAGAATTTCCTCAAGATCCATATGTTCAATTACAAGAAGCAATCGAAGCAGTATTCCGCTCTTGGAACATACCTCGTGCAGTTGCATACCGTAACCACTATAAAATTGACCACAATTACGGTACTGCTGTTAACGTTCAAACAATGGTATTCGGTAACATGGGCGACGATTGTGCAACAGGTGTTTCTTTCACTAGAAACCCTTCAACCGGTGAAAATAAATTCTATGGTGAATATTTAACAAACGCTCAAGGTGAAGACGTTGTTGCAGGTATTAGAACTCCTAAACCGATTGCTGAATTAGAAACAGAAATGCCTGAATTATATAAACAATACGTTGATATCGCTAAAAAACTTGAAAAAGGATACAAAGACGTTCAAGA
>JBKUMA010000335.1:0-1551 GCA_046955055.1 Candidatus Gastranaerophilaceae bacterium | reverse complement strand
ATCATATCCTGCTCCGCAATTCCTGCATCGAAAAAACGCTCAGGAAAAGCTTTTCCAAAGACTTGAGTTTGCGTTGAGCATGCTAAATCCGCATCCATAACAACAATATTTGGGTTATCTTTTCCAAGTTCGGCTAAAGTTTGTCCGAAAACAGAACGTATAGATTTTCTTTCTTTTTTGTTAATTAACATAAAATTTATCTCACCCTATATCTACAAGTATATGAAACCCCTATGAAAACCAGTTTCTTCTTATAGTATATCATAAATATAAATAATTGGTAATCCATTAAGACAATTGTAATTTTGTTTTAAATTTGTTAAGAATTATTAAAATATTTCTTAAATTTAGCAATTTTATTCCTTGAGGAATATTTAAACAGTAGAATAAAAAAAGGAAGATATTTATTATCGAAAGGAAGAAATTACATGATTCAAGCTCCAAATTTGTACAATCCGTACATGCAGCAAATTCCTATGATGCAGCCAGCTGCAACGCCTGCACCGAATTATAATGCTGTAAAAATTGATGTACACAACCCCGCAGTAAGTGCACCGGGTGTTGGACAAGTGGCAATGAACGTTCCTCAATACGCTCAACCTACAATGCCTTATTATTCATACCCTCAAGCACAATTATATGATTATCCGCAAGCACAACAAGTGCCTTATTACATGCCGGTTATGACACCGCAATATATTCCTCAGGCACCACAAGCTCCTCAAGCACCTGTAGCAGAAATTCCTGCACAACCGCTTCCTGTAGCTCCTCAGCAAATTCAGCAACAAAATATAAACGTTCCTGAACCTGTTGTTACTCAACAACCTGCTGAAGCTGCTAAAGCTGAAACACCTAAAGTTGAAATTGAACAACCTGCACCTTTAGCTCCGCAAGTTGATTTGAATGCTTTTCTTGCTAAATTAACAAGCCCGGACTATGAAGTTCAAGCTAATGCAATGGAAGAAATAGCAAATATGGTAAAAGATGAACCTCAAAAAGCTACCGAATTATTAGACGAAAAAGTTATGAATGCATTAACTAACATCGTAAATAATGATTCAAGCAAATTACAAGGTCCAACTCAAGAACAAATCACTGCAAGACAAAAATTAATGGCAGGTGAAAAACTTTCAGACGCTGATACAAAATTAGCAACAACAATCACACCAATGGAACAATCTGAAAGAAATAAAAGCTACGCTATGTTTACATCATCAATCCTAGAAAAATTATATGGTGACGAAGTAGCTAAATTAACAAATACTACAGTTCCTTTAACAGAACTTCCTGGAGCAGTAACAATTGTTGAACAATTAAAGAACAACCCTAACCCAATGGTTAGAACTTCTGCAATTGAAGCATTAAGCTATATTCAACAACCTGCTTATAAACAAGACTTAGCAACTTTATTTACAATTGCTAAAAACGACCAAGACAAAAACGTTCAAGAAGCAGCAAATGCAGCATTAGCTAAACTTGAACAAATGCAGCAAGCAGAACCTGCAAAAACAGCTGCTTAATCACAAATTTCTTTCTTTAACTATATAATAA
>JBKUMA010000334.1:0-1567 GCA_046955055.1 Candidatus Gastranaerophilaceae bacterium | reverse complement strand
CCTGACTTATCTGTAGTGAACTCATATTTATAAGTAGTAAAACCGCTTTTTGCTTTTGTTAAACCATTTTCATGACCGCCGCGGCATAAATTAGCCTTCGGGTCATCAAGACGAAGATTTGCAGGTGTACTACCGTTTGTAATGTCATGTGTTTCAATTTCACTTAAAGGTCTGGTTAAACCAAGTGCAATTTCACGAGTATCAGGATTTTTCATTTCCTTACCGTAGTTTACAGAAACAGTTCCGGAAGAGAAATTCTGTGGATTAGTTTTTACTGCGTTTACAGCTGTCATTGTTATGTTAAATGTTTTAAATTCGTCTAAAAATCCTTGTAAGAATGGATCAAAAACTTGTCTTGCAAATTTACGCTCGGCAGAATCCGGTTTGAATTTATCCCAATTGCGTTCAATATATTTTAACTCTTTTAGTTGCGGGTGTTTTTGAATTGCTTCAACGTCTTGCGGTGTTGCAACCATTCTGAAAAATTCGAAAGGACTGTCCAACCACCCTTGATAATCCCTGCCAGGATTATGGAATGTACCATGTGCCTTGATTCCACCATTGTAATAATCATTAAATGATGCAGATTCATCAGCTATGCTGCTCATTATCATAAATGCAGGGCGGTCATGCAGCCAATAATTTGCAGGATTAAAATTGCCATGTTTTTCTTTATTAAATTTTTCCATAGCTTTTACTAAGGCTCTGCCATTATCAGCATAATATGTGTTAGTGCTTACATGATGTATGTAATCGCCATCTCCTCTAAGAGAGCCGACTGTACCGTAAGTCCCGTATGTTCCATAGGTACCGTATGTGCCATAAGTTCCATAAGCACCCTTGCCGTTTTTAGCATTTAGTTCTTGGTCAATACCATACGCATTTTTAAATCTTGCTAAGTCTTGTGTATGAACAAAGTAAACGCTGTTTCTTTCATTAACTGCCGGAGCTGCATTGTTTCTTATATTATTTAAGCTATCATTAAAATCTTTTCCTATAAGGAATTGATTATATCTAAAGTTTTCAGCAGCTTTGTTAGTTGCATATTTTTTTGCAAACTCAGGGAAGTTTTTATCAATAGGATTAGAAACAGGTCCTAAATATTGATTTCTGGTTCCCGGAATATCTTTCATCAAATACTTATTAATATATTCTTGATTTGCAACATCGATAGCAGCTGCTTTTTTAGTTTGAGCTCTAAGTTTATTTTCATTATCTAAAACAATATCAGTTGCATCAACATCTCTAAATATGCGGTAAGGTATAGTTTGAAGTTTATCTATTTCAGTATCGGAAACTCTTTGAAAAGAACCTTTTATTCCTGTATCTTCTAAAAGTATGAATGTAGATTTTCCGCCTTTTGTAGTTGGTTCATTTTGGCTTACATAAGCGAGCTCTTTATTGTTAAGGTTTAGTCTTTTGGCAACTTCTTCCAAAGTTTCCATTTGTCCAGCTTTTATAAAATTTTCTTGAGGCAATTCTCTGATTAAGGTTCCGTCGGCTTTACGTTCAAGAATTGCAACTTTTACGCCTCCTTCTGTATTATCATAACTATGATAAGGAGAAG
>JBKUMA010000333.1:0-1590 GCA_046955055.1 Candidatus Gastranaerophilaceae bacterium | reverse complement strand
CTTTTATATTATCATTCTATAGCGATTAGTATTAAAAATTAGTCTGAAAGAGGAATTCCTCTGTGAGGTACAGATGTTGAGAAAACAATCTGAGTCTTTGTGCTTCCAAACTTCTGAAGTTCGCCGATAAAATGGTCAAGTTCTTCAGTGCTTTTAAACATTACTTCAATAAGCATTGCGTATTCTCCTGTTACGCAATTACATTCAATAACGTTATCACAGCTCTTTATGTATGGGTAGAAGTCTTTCTTCTGCCCCGGTTTTACTTCCAAATTAATAAATGCCTTAATATGATATCCTAATTCAGCAGGATTGATTATTGCATTGTAGCCTGTTATAATTCCGGCTTTCTCAAGACGTTCAATTCTTGCAGAAACTGCCGGGGATGAAAGAAACACCTGACTGGCTATTGCCTTAAGGGGGGTACGGGCATTTTCGTGAAGCAGTCTGATAATTTGTTCATCAATGTGATCAAGTTCATGTCTCATAGTAGTTCTCCTTTAATTTCGTATTATTTTTCAGCCTGTTATTAATAAAGTTAAGTTTAAACTTTATTTTAACACAGATATTATAACACACACTTTATAAAAATTACAAAGGAAAATTTACTAAATAAAGAAAAAAGGAAGAAAAAGTTCATAAAAAAAGATCTAATAAAAAATAACTTAAAATAAAACAAATTAAAAAACTTTTTTAAGTAAAAATTTATGATGGAAATAAAACATATTTAATTAAGAAAGAAAACGTTCAAAAAAACTTTTGCACTTTTATTAGTGAAAAATTTATTGTGAAAAAATTAACAAACTACTTGATAAGTTTGAAATAAAATGATAATCTATTGAAATATTAATGGGGATTTGAAATAAAGTTTATTTTCTTAAATAAAAAATGTATATAAGTTAAATAAAACAAGTAAAAATACGATATAGTTAATTTTGTTAAATACTGGAAATGATAAACTTTATTAGCCTCAAAATTATTAAAAGAAAAATTGAAAACAGGAGGAAATTTGAAATGGAGAATTTGGTTTATTTAGCTCCGATAGCAGGTGTTATTGCTTTAATTTTTGCAGCATACAAAGCAGTGGTTATTGGAAAAGCTAAACCTGGAAATGAAAGAATGGTAGAAATTTCAGACGCCATTGCAGAAGGTGCTAAAGCATTTTTATATTCAGAATATAAGGTTTTAGTTATTTTTGCGGCAGTGCTTTTTATAGTTATTGGATTTGGAGTTAGCTGGCTTACAGCCGTTTGTTTCTTAGTTGGAGCAGCTTTCTCAACTTTAGCAGGTTATTTTGGAATGACAGTTGCTACTAAGGCAAATGTTAGAACTGCAAATGCAGCTAAGGAAAGTGGTATGAATAAGGCTCTTTCAATTGCGTTCTCAGGTGGTGCAGTTATGGGTCTTTGTGTTGTAGGTCTTGGTATTGTAGGTCTTAGCGTTATTTTCATCGTACTTAATGCTACAACAGGAATTACTTCAGATTCAGTTAGTATTCTTACAGGATTTAGTTTAGGTGCTTCTTCAATCGCTCTTTTTGCACGTGTTGGTGGTGGTATCTATACAAAGGCAGCAGACGTTGGAGCTGAC
>JBKUMA010000332.1:0-1608 GCA_046955055.1 Candidatus Gastranaerophilaceae bacterium | reverse complement strand
CTTCCATAATAGAGCCGTCATCGCCGTTTATAGCCCAGTATGAAGTTCCGGTCAGTTCTTTTAATTTTTCGGCATTTTCTAGAACTTCCAATTCATTAGTAAGGTTTTCATCTTCGTTTTCATCTTGGATATCGGCACTTTCTATTTCATCTATTTGAAACTTCAAAAAATCAAGCTGAGCTTCAGTTGTATCAGCAGCATTTTTTAGTGCTTCCAATTCATTTTGCAGATTTAAGTATTCTTTATACTTTTCTTTATAATTTTCAAGTTTTGTCCCATAAGAGTCTTTTGCATAATTATCAAGTAAAGTAATGTGGTATTTAGGCTGCAAAAATGAATATGTTTGGTGTTGTGAATGTATATCCAAAAAATAATTTTTTAATTGTTTTATAAAGTCTTGACTTACAAGTGTTCCATTGACACGAGATCTAACAGAACTCTGTGTAATTTCTTTTGTTAAAACAATATCACTTCCGAAATAATCTATACCGTTTTCTTCAAATAATTCACGTAAGTCATGTTTATAGTTTTCTATAACAAGTTCGATTACAGCTTTTTCTTTACCTGATTTTATTACCTCTTTTGATACGCGTGGTGCAAAAGCTATGTCTACCGCATTTATAAGTATACTTTTACCAGCACCTGTTTCACCGGTAATTACATTTAAACCGTTATGAAAGTTTGCTGTAAGTTCATCAATTAGTATATAATCTTTTATTCTTAATTGCTTTATCATACTTTTAGAATATCCCAAAACTTATGAGCGGGCAAGTGTTTAACAAGATTTTAATATAAATAAAAATTAAAAAAGACGGGAAATTCTTCCCGTCTTTCATTAGTTATTTTAAAGTGCTTTCTATTTACCGTAAAGAACTGCTCTAGCTGCAGGTGAGTTAGGTAATAATGTTTGATCGTAGAAAATAACTGGATAAACGTCAGTTGGGTTAGTAACTTCGCAGTTATCACCAGTTGTAGAACCGTCACAAGCAACAACTTTGTTAGGTCCTTTTTGACCGTTAACGTCAACGAAACCACGACATTTTGTACCAGCTCTTACAGCTGTTTCATTACATTCTGCTGTATCTTGAGGGAATGAGAATGCAATACCATCATTGAAGAACAATGTATAGTTTGTTGAACCTTGAGTGAATGCTGCTCCACCTTCTGTGATTGCATAACCAGTAGAAGTTGTACCAGTTTTAACAACGTTCATACGATTTTTGAACAATGAGTACATATTTTGAGTACCAGTTGTAGCTGTAGCTGTAGTTGTATCAGCTAGGTTGTAATCGTCAAGAGCAACGTTTAAAACGATAGCTTGAGAAATAGCTGATAAAGCTTTTTTATAAGCTGTTTTGTATTGAGCACCCTGTGTAGAGTTCATCAAAGTAGGCATAGTCATAGCAGCAACTACACCAATGATACCTAATGTGATTAATACTTCTGCTAAAGTAAAACCGAATCTTTTTGTCATAATCTTTTCACCTTTCTTTTTTACGAAACTATGAACAAGTATTTTTTCTATTATCGTAATTATATTATCAATATTTTTTGATTGTGTCAAGTATATGTAGGATTTTTAACCTACATTTTACTTAATTCAAATAT
>JBKUMA010000331.1:0-1704 GCA_046955055.1 Candidatus Gastranaerophilaceae bacterium | reverse complement strand
CAGAAGGTGCTACGCACGTAGCCCTGTTAGACAAATGTCGTAAAAACGCATTTACGTTAGCAGAGGTCTTAATCACCTTGGGTATAATCGGTATAGTTGCTGCAATGACTATGCCAGTTTTGATGTCTAATTACAGAAAGCAAGTTACTGCAACTAAATTAAAACAAACTTATTCAATTCTTCTAAATGCTACGAATAAGAAATATCTTGAAACAGGTATACCTTTTTCTTCTTATTATGTAAAATCGTATTATGGAGAAGCAGGTGTAAATTTTTCCAGTGATGCTAGTATTCTGTATAATGATTATTTAAAAGAAAACATGTCAAAAAACGTAATAGAACTTGAGCACGGACTTGGTGGGGATTATGATTATTTTGATAGGACGGTCGCTTCTGTTGCATACGGAAAAGGTTTTGTTCTGCCTAACGGTACAGGGGTGAATATTTATGGCGGTGCCTTTGCTGTAGTACCTGATTTCAGCTTAAATAAAAAGAAAAAAATAAAATTAGTTCCAGGAAAAAATCTTTTTAATTTCGGCACATACCATATGGGTACGGATTATGATGTTAAAAATAGATATGGCACTGCATTATCACCTATGCCTAAAAATCTTAGAAAAAGTTTAACCAGAGAAGATTTAAAGACTCAATGTAATAGTTCTGTTTTTGATACTTCAATGATTGCTTGCACACAACTTTTTATAGAAGACGATTTTCAATTTAAAGATGATTACCCGATAAAGTTTTAAAATTTAATTAAATTTGTTTTGTGCTTTTTGAATTCCGTTTTCAAGATAAAATTCTACGGCTTCAACTGAAGTTTTCAAAACTTCTTTTAATACTTCATGTTGTTCTTTCGGGAAATTTTGAAGTACATAATATTCTGACGGTATAGCCGGTTGAGGACCTATGCCTATTTTTAATCTGTCAAACTTATTTGTTCCGGTATGCTGAATTATTGACTTAATGCCGTTATGACCTCCGTCGGAGCCATTTGAACGAAAACGAATTCTTCCAATATCCAATGCAATGTCGTCATAAATTATTATCAAATCTTTAATGTCAATTTTATAATAATCCATTACAGCTCTTACAGCTTCCCCAGACAGATTCATAAATGTAGTAGGTTTGATAATTAAAATATCTTCATTGTTGTATTTAAATTTAGTTATGAAACATTTAAGTTTGTTATCTTGCTTAAAAGTTAAATTGTTTTGCAATGCTATTTTGTCCACAACCATAAATCCGGCATTGTGTCTTGTAAAACAATACTTATCTCCAATATTCCCTAGTCCTGTGATTAATTTCATTTCTATTCACCCTTTATATTTATTATTTTAACGTAAATAAATATTACCGTTATGATTTACCAGCCTTTCGCTTA
Organism: Candidatus Gastranaerophilaceae bacterium; assembly: GCA_046955055.1. GTDB lineage: Bacteria > Cyanobacteriota > Vampirovibrionia > Gastranaerophilales > Gastranaerophilaceae > JBKUMA01. The sequence continues at coordinate 320 of JBKUMA010000331.1, read as the reverse complement.
ACAAAAAGATAAAATAAAAGTATTTTGATAATGCATTAAACCAGATGAGGATAAAAATATGAGTACAAAAAATAAACCGATAATTCAAGAAAAGAGTTCCGAGAAAGTTGCTAAATTTTTGGATAAAAACTCTCTTCATAAAAAAGACTTTGCTGAAATGATTGGTGTAACTCTTTCTTATGTGTATAACTTAATTGATAACACTATACCTTTTTCAACACGCGGTACAACATTAGAGCGAATTGCAACTGTTATGGAGATTGAGCCTGAAGAATTTGAAGAATATAAAATTCCTCAATAGCCTAAATTAATTGATGATT
>JBKUMA010000330.1:0-1712 GCA_046955055.1 Candidatus Gastranaerophilaceae bacterium | reverse complement strand
GAATACATTGAGGATGTTGATTCAATTTATTTAAAAGATGATAACAACCAGTATGTTTTAAACTTAAAAGTTCCGCAAAAAATTACAACCCAAAAATCTCTTGACTTGCAAAGCAGTGTTTCTTCACTGAAAAACACTCCTCTATCAAAATATACGCGTGAAGAATATGCAGTAGCTGATAAAGATATTAAAACAGTTGCTAAAGTTGGTAATTTCTCTTTTGGTACAGGTTACGGTCAAGAAGTGGATAATATCTCTATGTTGGAAAACTCAACGTCGTTATTTTCAAAATATGAAAGAGAAAAATTTTCACTGAGTTCAAAATTTGAAAAGACAATGAATACTACAATAGGAACTTACTCTGATTCTATTTCTTTTGCACCGGAATTTAAGTTAAACAATTACGTTTCTATCAGAGAAGTTTTAAAAGCACAAATTACTAAAAACAGAAGAAGCAGTGAGTTAATTCTTTCTATTTCTCCATACGGAATGCATAAAAGTGACAGGCTCAGACTTGAAGTAGGTGCGAAGTACACTATCAATCAAGATAATTCTGTTTATGGAACGCAGTTGAATTTTTCGACAAAATTTAAATTGTAAATTTATAAGAAGTTTGTTGTTTTAAGAGTATATTTTTATTATAATTGTATATAATCATAGAGGTTTCAGGACGTGACAGATAATAACGAAAATGAAAATATACAGCAATCACAAGAAGTTGTTTACGAAGAGAATTCCGAATCTCTTGCTGATAAAAGCAGACAGAAGTCTAAAAGGCATAAACGCAAGACAGGATTTTATTATTCGTTTTTAACTATTGTTCTTTTATTCTGTTTAATTCAAATAGGTTTTGGCGTAATTTTAAATATATCAAAGACAATATCTTATCGTGCAAAAATAGGCACTATGGAAAAAATTCGCGATGCTGCAGAACTTCATAATCAGGATTTAAAACAAGAAATTAAAATGTTTTCTTCAATGCAAAGTCTTGAAGGTATAGCTAGAAATAACCTCAAAATGGCGGGTGAGGATGAGGTTCTTGTCATAATTAACAACAATACTCAAGACGTTAAGTCCTCTAAAAAACATCATAAAAAGAAAAAACATAACAAAAAATAATTGCGGTAATAATGGAAGAAAGAGAAGTTTTAGAATATATAAAACAAGCATTTGATTTAAAATCTCAAGGTTGTTACAAACAAGCAGTTGAGATGCTTTATAAAGCATTAGAGGCTGAAAATGATAATGCAGAAATCTTATTCCAGCTTGGAGAGTTGTATTTCCTTTTGCAAAATTACGGCAGGGCAAGCAAATATCTTGAAAGAGTGCTTGTGAAAAACCCTAAACATATTGATAGTTTAAAACTTTTGAGAAAAATTTATTTTTCGTTATGTGATTATAAACAGGCATATGTGTATGCTGAAAAATGTATGGATTTGGAAAAAAGTTCGCAAAATTTGTCAAAGTTGATTGAGATTTCGGGAAAACTTAATAATACAAGTGTTATAAAAGAATGGGAAGATGATAAATTAATGAGTGATGAAGTTTTATATGCAGCAGCAAATGCATATTATGAAAATAAAGATTTTAATTCTGCAAAAGATATACTTAAAAAAGCTTATGCGGAAAATCCTGATAATGAAAATATATTAGTGCTGTTAGGGAAAATTTATTTTGATGAAAATGATTTTGAAAAATCAAAAGAAATTTTT
>JBKUMA010000329.1:0-1714 GCA_046955055.1 Candidatus Gastranaerophilaceae bacterium | reverse complement strand
CGTACGTAGTCACATTGTGCCAATTCTGCATAAACGTTACGATTCATGTCATTTGTGTTTTGCATAAATGCCACCATGTTTGTATTTAATGATCTTTTCATACTATATGCTCCTTTTTCATTTAAAAGTAATATTGTTTTTGAAACCATAGCGAAAGCAATTGGCGGAAGCGTGTTGAAAAAACGGTATTACTTTTAATGATATTATTATAAACTATTTTTTGTTTTTTTCAAGTAAGCATTTACTTTACATAATCAAATAAATTGTTGACAAGATTGTCATTTAATCAGACAATTATTCTATACACAAGGGGGATATTATGACTAAAGAAACTTATCTACATGACAAACATGTTCAGCTTGGTGCAAAAATGGTTGATTTTGCAGGCTGGCATATGCCTGTTCAATACTCTTCTATCATTGAAGAACATAAAACTGTAAGAGAAAACGTCGGTTTATTCGATGTATCGCATATGGGCGAAGTGTTTGTATCGGGTAAGGATTCTTTAGAATTTTTAAACAGAATAGTTCCCCAAAACATATCAAAGCTTAATTATGAAAAAGCAGTTTATTGCCAATTACCTAATAAAAACGGCGGACTTATTGATGATTTGATAATTTATAAACTCGGCATAAACAGCTACCTTGTAATATGCAATGCTTCACGACTTGATGAAGATCTAAACTGGATGGTTAGAAACAAACGTGGACTTGATGTAAAAATTGACAACTTATCCCACAATTATTCATTACTAGCCGTTCAAGGTCCTAAAGCAGCAATGCTTATGCAAAAAATGGGATTAGACACAAACCAGGAATCATTTACAATAAAATCAGGTAAGATTTCAGGAATAAAAGTTCTTGCGTCACGTACGGGTTACACTGGCGAAGACGGTTTTGAAATTCTTGTTGAAAATGAATATTCAGAATTTTTATGGGACAAAATTCTTGAAGATGGCAAAGAATTCGGCATAAAACCTATCGGATTGGGAGCAAGAGATACATTAAGACTTGAAGCTGCACTTCATTTATACGGTAACGATTTAGACGAAAATACAACACCGATTGAAGCAGGGCTTTCATGGTCTGTTCCTAAAGATAAAGCAGATGATTACAACGGAAAAGAAGTCATTATGAACCAGATTAAAAACGGTACAGAAAAACGTTTAATCGGTTTGAAAATGCTCGACAGAGCTATTGCAAGACACGAATATGAAGTATATTTTAAAGGTGAAAAAGTCGGAATTATAACAAGTGGAGGACCTTCACCTATGCTTGGTGTCAATATCGCACTTGCCTATGTTAAAAATATTAAAGATATTTGCACAGGCTCTACCGTTCAAGTTATGATAAGAGAAAAACTTCACGATGCAGAAGTCGTTAAGAGACCTTTCATTGAAAAAAGAAACAAAATAAAAATATAAAAGATTATACAAAAAAGGAGAAATTAATGAGTATTACAGAAAAAATCTTATGTGCCAAATCTCACGAATATCTGCTTGATAACGGGGATAACACATACACTGTCGGTTTAACTGACTATGCTGTTGAACAGCTTGGTGACATTGTTTTCTTGGAACTTCCGGAAGTAGGACAAGAGTTTAAAAAGGGAGAAACTTTTGCAACTGTTGAATCTGTAAAAGCTGCTTCTGAAATATATGTACCTGTAAGCGGTAAAATTATTGAAATTAATGACGGTTTAGTTGATGCACCGG
>JBKUMA010000328.1:0-1716 GCA_046955055.1 Candidatus Gastranaerophilaceae bacterium | reverse complement strand
CTCTTATAATTCTTACCGCAATTTCACCGCGGTTTGCAATTAAAACTTTTTTAAACATCTTCCCTAATTACGACAATAATACTTTGCCGCCCTTTCTCACAAAATCAGGCGGATATAAATATCCGCCTGTTATTTATAAACTATTCTTCAATATACATAAGAACTTGACCGAATTCTACCGGTTGACCGTCTTCAACGCAGAATTCAAGAACTTTTCCTGAGAATTCTGATTCAATCTCATTCATTAATTTCATAGCTTCAATAATACAAACTACATCACCTTTTTTAACTTCTTTACCTACTTCAGCAAAAGGTTTTGCTTCTGGTGACGGTGACTTGTAAAAAGTACCTACCATAGGAGCTGTCACTGCTTTACCTTTTTTAGCTTCAACAGGAGCCGGCTGCGGTGCAGAAGTTTGAGGTTGAGAAGCCACAGGAGCAGGAGCTGCTGCTTGAACTACAGGAGAAGCTGTTACAACAGGCAAATCCTTTCTCAATGTAATAGCTTGTTCTCCATCTTCAAGAGAAATTTCTGTCAAAGAAGTATCAGCTAAAACTTTTGCTAATTTTTCTATATAATCTACGTCAAATTTCATTTTAAAATCCTTCCTAAAACTTAAATTAATTAAGCTCTATCTAAATATTCATTAGTTCTTGTATCAACTCTAATAACGTCACCGTTTGAAATAAAGAACGGAACGTTAACTACAGCACCTGTTTCAAGAGTTGCAGGTTTTGTACCGCCTTGAGCTGTATTTCCTTTTTCTGCAGGAGGAGTATCAACAACTTCCAATTCTACGTGAGAAGGTATATCAACACCGATAATACGAGCACCATGCATTAACACTTGTACAACCATATTTTCTTTTAAATATTTTAAACCGTCGCCGATTTGGTTTTCTGTTAATTGAAGCTGTTCATATGATTCGTTATCCATCATAACGTAATCTGCACCTTCTTTATATAAATATTGCATTTCGCGTCTGTCTAACATAGCTTTTGCGACTTTTTCACCGGCACGGAAAGTTTTTTCTACAACCTGACCGGTTTCAACGTTTTTAAGCTTTGATCTTACAAACGCAGCACCTTTACCCGGTTTAACGTGTAAAAACTCAACAACTGACCATAAACCGTTGTCTAATTCAAGCGTCAAGCCTGTTTTTAAATCATTTACTGAGATCATATTTTTCCCCTTATGTAATGTGTATTGTATCTGATATGAAACTAATATTACCATAAACACATTAATTTTTCAAAACAACTTTACAATTTAAGGCAAAATGTTAATTTTTATTATATTGGTAGCAAAAAAATATTTGTTCATTTATTATAATACTAAACACATTAAAGAGATAAGAGGTTTTTATGACAATCAGTTCAATTTATCCTATACCTTACACAACAACTGCAATTGCTCCAAACGGTCAAATGTATCAGCAAACCAACTCCGGAAAAATTATCGGAGGCACAATCGGTGCTGTAGCAGGATATGCAAATGGTATAGACAACGGCATTATAAATGCAGGTGCCAATGCTGCATTATGGGGTGCAATTGGTACAGGTATTGGAGCTGCAATTGACTACCTTAGAAATTCACAACGCAAAGAAATTGCAAATAGTGTTAATCTTAATCCGCCTTCCGCTGAATTTAACGCTGTAATATAACTAAAATCCACAATAAATATATTTATATAAACATAAGGAGTATATTATGAG
>JBKUMA010000327.1:0-1724 GCA_046955055.1 Candidatus Gastranaerophilaceae bacterium | reverse complement strand
GAGATAAGATAAATGTCGCCAAAAATTGCTCTAAATGAAGGAATAGTAGGAAAAACACTTTCTGATGTCAGAAATGCTGCAATTAGGAAAGCTAAAAATGTTTTAATTACATCGCCCCAAAAGTCCGACAATATTCGGGGGGGGGGCACTATTTTTGAGCCTATTTCCAATGCTTTGGAGCGTTCTCCAAAAACTGATGTCGTTGTAAAACGTCCTAAAATTCAGTCAAAAAGTGAAGTGAGAACAGAGCAGGCAAAAGCCAAAACCCTTGGTGATGCATTTTTATCAGGATTTGAAAAATTCAGAGATAAGTTTTATAACGATATGCAGGAAGTTTGTCAAGAGCTTCCGGGTTGGACTTTTGTTGATAAATTTAACAGACCTCACTCTATTAAGGGGTCGGCTTCAACTTTGGATAAAATAGCAAGACGTGCTGACAGATATGAAGATTTTGGATTTAACAGTGCCGTAAGAGATTATGTTAGAGGAACTGCTTTCAGACCTGATGCTGAAAAAATAAATCCAAAAACAGGTCAGCCTCATTATATGGATTTCTTTGGTGCAATGGAAAAAAGAGGGTATAAAATAGCTTTTACCGAAAAAGAAACAAAAGATCACAAAGTTGTTTTTGATAAATTTGGTAACCCAGTTTTCGAACCAGATATTGATGTAAGAGTTGGCGAAAATGCTTGTTTTTCCGGCTATGAAGATGTACAAGCCAGAGTTATTGACAAAAAGGGAAATCTTGCAGAAGTTATTATTCTGCCTGGGCTAAATTATTTGAATATGAAAAACTTTGAACATGAATTGTTTTTCGATAATTTTAAAATTTATGACAATCAAAAGTTGCCAAAATCTGAAGGTGCAAAGGGTATCATAAAAGAATTGAAAGATACATTTTATTTTTTAACACGCCAGTTGTATAAAGATGCAAAAGTAAAAGATACAAAAGGTATGGGCGAAGGTGGAGTAGTTACATTCACTAAAGACCAGATTAAAAAAATTAACGGATTATTCAGTGATTTAAAACAGCTTTATTATGCTAAATACAGAGAAGATTACAAAATTACTTTAAATTATGTATCTGAAGAAGAAGCATTAAAAAGATTCCAAAGCTCTTCAAACTATGTCAGAATTGATACAGCAGAGCAAAGACTTCGTAGAGTAATGGACTTGTATAAGCCAATTAAAAAATAATTACTTGTTACAATTAATTATTGCTACATTTTCTATATGGAATGTATGACAAAACATATCAAAAGGCTGTATGCTTTCTACAGTAGCACCTTTTTCTGACAAATATTTTAAATCGCGTGCTAAAGTTGCAGGGTTGCAGCTGACATAGATTATTTTGTTTTTGGATAGCCTAAATGCTTCATCAAGACTTTCTTTAGTGCAGCCTTTTCTTGGAGGGTCAAGAATTACTGCATCAAATTTCCTTTTTTCCTTTTTGAAATATTTTGCAGCATCCATATTATGAACCTCTACGTTTTTAATTTCGTTAAGTTCGATAATTTCTGATGCTCTTGTTACCGCTTCTTTGTTTTCTTCAACACTGACAACTTTTTTGCATACATCAGATATGCTTATCTTACCAGCAAGATAATTTTGTACATATTTAATTTTTATCTCAAAAGATATTCTAGATTTTTTAGACATAAAAATACTCCCTTCATGATGACAGTTTTATTATTTTAACTGTCCACCATAAAGGGAGCATATCA
>JBKUMA010000326.1:0-1730 GCA_046955055.1 Candidatus Gastranaerophilaceae bacterium | reverse complement strand
ACTTTATGATACATACGGTTTTCCTTTTGAATTAACAAAAGAAATTGCAGAAGAGAACGGTTTAAAAGTTGATGAAGCAGGTTATAAATCTGCTATGCAGGAACAAAAAGAACGTGCAAAAGCTGCAACACAAAAAATCAGTGTAACAGGTGATATTAAATACGCAAAACTAGAAGAAGAAGTTGGCTCTACAGAGTTTGTAGGCTATACAGAAAATGAAGCAGATGCAAAAATTCTTGCCACTATTGAAGGTGACGGTTACGTCGATATAGTTCTTGATAGAACTCCTTTCTATGCAGAATGCGGCGGTCAGACAGGCGACAGCGGTTATATTGAAAGTGAAAACTTGAAAGCCGAAGTTTTGACTACATTTAAAGTTAATAAATTATTTGTACATCGTTCAAATGTTATTAATGGTGAGATTACTATTGGCGAAAAGGTTCATGCAAAAATTGATTTGGATCGCAGAGAAGAAATCAGGCTGCACCACTCATCTGCCCACCTATTGCAAGCTGCATTAACTAAAGTTCTTGGAGATGAAGTTAAACAAGCGGGTTCTCAAGTTGAACAGGACAGAATGCGTTTTGACTTTACCTTCTCAAGAGCTATGACTCCCGATGAAATCTTTAAAGTTGAAAATATTGTTAACGACTGGATTTCACAAGGAATGGACGTAACTACACAAGAAATGGATATAGAGCAGGCAAAACTTACAGGTGCTGTAGCTTTATTCGGCGAAAAATACGACGACGTTGTAAGAGTTGTTTCTATGGGAACTCCAAATCATTGTATTTCTAAAGAATTTTGTGCAGGTACTCACGCAAGAAATACACGTGATTTAAGATTGTTCAAGATTGTTACTGAAGGTGCTATTTCAGCTGGTACAAGACGTATCGAAGCTGCAGTTTCTAAAGCGGCATTTGAATTAATGAATGAAAAGGTTAAAGAAATTGATAAACTTTCTTTGATGTTTAAAGTTCATTACAATGAGGTTTTGGAACGTGTAGAAAAATTACAGGAAGAAAACAAAGACCTTCAAAAGCAGTTAGCAAATGCCAAGGAAGAAAATGCCAGAGCAAAATTCTCTACATTCTTGTCAAGAGCAGAAGACATAGACGGCGGTAAATTGTTTATTTCTAAGATAGAAGAGTTTGATTCAAAAGCTGTTAAAGCTGGTGTAGAACTTCTTGCTAAAAAACTTGGTGAAAGCATTATTGTGCTTGTTTCTGGCAATATGGTAATCGCAAATGTCACTGATGGATTTGTTAAAAAAGGCATAAATGCAGGTAAAATCGTTGGTGAAATTGCAAGAGCAACCGGTGCAAACGGCGGTGGTCGTCCAAACTTTGCTCAAGGCGGCGTAAAAGAAAAATCACAGCTTACTGAAATTTTATCTAAAGTTGAAGAAGAATTAAAAGCTGTAAAAGTATAGTAGAGTTGGGCTTTAAGCCCAACCTACATAAATAATAATTTTTTATAAATTTTATTTTCCAATATTTCATAATTATCCGATAAGGCTTCTGTTTTTTTATTTATGATTTTTGCAAGTGGCAAAATCTGATTATATTCTTTATTATTGTTAATATTACAGTCAATTATGGTAAAAAGACATTTAGCTAAATTTTGTAGTTCAAAAATTCTGTTTTTAATATTATCTGTAATATCAGCTGTATGTTTCATAAGAATTCCTTATATTTTATTAAGCACACTTAATATAATATTAAGTATAA
>JBKUMA010000325.1:0-1739 GCA_046955055.1 Candidatus Gastranaerophilaceae bacterium | reverse complement strand
TTTTAAGGGTATAATACTATTATATTGAGTATTATCAGTTTTATTGTATAAAGGAGAAATATGAAAATTTTAGTTTCAAATGATGACGGGATTGCTGCTAATGGTATCAGATGTTTAACTGAAACACTTGCACAAGAACATGATGTTTACGTAATAGCCCCTGACAGAGAAAGAAGTGCAGCAGGTCACTCTTTAACTTTGCATACTCCTTTACGTGTTGAAGAAGTTGAGGCATATCATGGAGTTAAAAGAGCATGGGTAACAACAGGAACCCCTGGAGATTGCGTTAAAATAGGTATTAACGCTATACTAACACCGGAAGAACAGCCTGATCTTGTTATTTCAGGAATTAACCATGGACCTAATCTGGGTTCTGACATTCTTTATTCTGGTACTGTAAGTTGTGCTATGGAAGGTGCAATGTTAGGTGTGCCTAGTATTGCAATGTCATTGGCAAGCATGCATTATGAATATGATCATTTTAAATTTGCCGCAAAATTTGTTAATGCTCTTTTACCTAAATTAAAAGAATTCCAATTCCCTAAAAAAAGTATTTTAAATATAAATGTTCCTGCTCTTGATGAAGATGATATCTCAGGAATAGCTATTACAGAATTGGGAAGAAAAATGTTTACTGACAACTATGAAAAAAGAGTTGACCCTAGAGGAAAAGTATATTACTGGATGGCAGGCGAATTGATAACAGAATCTGTTGATTCTAACACAGATATTGCCGCAGTAAAAAACAACAAAATTTCAATAACTCCTGTTACATACGAAATGACAAAAGAGGACGTTATGACTAACCTTGAAAACGTACTCTGCAAAGGCGACAGTTGTTTATGGATGTAATCTAATTATAAAAAAGAGGGGGCAAATGCCCTCTTTTTTTATTTCAAACTTTCCCAATATTCTTTTGTGCTATCATCCGGATTTTGATTTGCTTTGGCATAATTGTAGCAACCATATATACTCATTATATTTTTAGCTTCGTCAGCACAAACATCAACCGCAAAATTTCCGCTATCGTAAACAAAAACATCATAACCGTGTCGGTTTGGTCCCTTGTATGGTCCATTTGTATCTAAAATAACTTTCAATCCGTCGTAAATATTGTGTTCCTGAAAATTTATAGGAGTAATACTCATCCCATCAGGCAAAAGCCATAATTCCCTTGGATAGGAAGTGTTTTGACTAAAAGTAAGACCTCCACCATAAGTTCCAAGTAAGGCTCCTGATTTAGAATAAGAATTAATGTTCCAAACTTGATTCATGTTACGTGTCTGAACATCAGTAAATCGAGATTTAAAATAATCATTTATCACCTTACGTTGAGTATCAGAAATTCGATAATTCACGTATTTTAGATTAGACTCAGTCTTTAATAGAACCTCTAAAGCAAATTCTTGCATTGTATCATTCAGTGCTGTTTCAAGAATAACAGAAGACTTTTTAAAACGATTTTCAAGGTATTTAACTCTATAATTATTTATCAATAACGGCATAGTCATAGCCGCAACAATCCCTATTACGCCGAGGGTAATTAGCACCTCTGCTAACGTAAACGCTGCTCGGTCATTGCGAGAAGCGGAGCGATGTGGCAATCCAACTTTTGAATCATTATTAATAATGTGATATATCATATCACTATTATAACAGTTTTTATACAAAATACAAGGGGCTTGAAACCCTTTAAGGAGCTTTAAATTTTCGCCCCCCCCCCGGTACTACGTACGTAG
>JBKUMA010000324.1:0-1772 GCA_046955055.1 Candidatus Gastranaerophilaceae bacterium | reverse complement strand
CATAAATTCTATCTATATCATCACTTTCTGAATATCTTTCAACTTTTACAGCAACAGAATGAGGAATCTCGTCAGACGTATTAAGCAATATTTTTTCTCTAATAATTTCTTCAGTCACATCCCTCATAGTTTCTTCAGTAACAACATCTTCAGGATATAACAATTCACCTTTAGGCAGTTCTTTATAAATATTCTTAATTAAAGTATCAATATTTCTTCCTGTTTTAGCAGAAACTCTTACGACAGGATAATTTTTTTCAAAAAGAGTTTTGTAAGACAATAAATTTTCTTCAATTTTTCCCATGTTTTTAATTTTGTCCACCTTGTTCATAACAATAATCACAGGAATATCTGTTTGAAGAATATTTTGTGCAATCCATTTGTCACCTTTTCCCGGTGGTTCAGAACCATCAACAAGGAACAATATTAAATCAGCATCAGGAACAGCAATCTTGGCTTCATCAAGCAAAAACTCACCCAATTTATTTAAAGGTTTATGCACACCCGGCGTGTCAATAAAAACAATCTGTCCCTTGTCTGTTGTGTAAATACCTTTAATTCTTTTTCTTGTAGTCTGAGCTTTATCAGTTGCAATAACAATCTTTTGACCGAGTATTTGATTCAAAAGAGTTGATTTTCCTACATTTGGTCTGCCTATAATCGCTGTAAATCCGCTTTTCATTAAAATCACCTTAAATCTTTTTTTTAGTAATTGTAACACAAATTTATCAAAATATTAAGAAAGTGGCAATTTTTTCTATCTCCAAGTATTATATATAATATAGGGAAAATTTTCAGGGTAGAAAATGGTAGTGAAAAAATCCAATATAATCGGCATAGCATTAATGCTCAGCCTTGCATTAGCACCTTACGCAGCTGCTAATGATAATAGTATTGTTCAGCTTGATTTGAAAAAATCATCAAATAATGCTGTTGATTTAACATTTTTCACAACAACCCAGTATCAGGATAATATTATTGTCAGAAAAAAATCTGATAATAAATATGTTGTTTTAATGCCAAAAGTATTAACATCAAACAATTCTTCTCCTGACTTAAGCGGAGTAAAAGACTTAGTTTCCCATATAGACGTAAAAAGCATAAACGAAAGCGGAAATGCTTATACAAAAGTAACATTAATAACAACCAAACCGCTTGAAATAAAAACTCATTCTCAAAAATCTGCACCCGCTTCTGCAGAACAACAAGAGTACAAAACTCTTATCGCAAAGGCTAATGCAATAAAACACAATCCAAGTAAAAATAATACAGCAGAATCTCCAAAAGTAACTCCTGTTGTTAACAAACAAGAAACAAAAACTACAGAAGTAAAACCTAAAGATTTAAAAATAAACCAACCAGAACAGAAACCAAAAAACAATAATAAAATAAACCAAATTACTGATAAAATACAATCTCAAACAAAAGAGATTAAAGACTCAATCACAAATAAAGCAGCAGAGTCCAAAAAAGATGAGTTAAGCAAGAATGTTCCAGACATAATTCCGGCAAATGAACCGGTAAAAGTTGAAGAAGCTCCAAAACAGGAAGCATCAAACATTCCACCTGTTGCTGTAAAGAATGTGTCATTAGTAAGTAAGTTAAAAACAAAAACTATTTCAACTATAAAAGAGGTAAAACACAAAATGCCCGTAAACATCCCTACAGCACTTGCATTTATCTTAATTCCTTTACTTGGAATATATACCGTAATCAAACTAATAAAAGCTTCATTGATAAAATCTAATGTATTAAAAGAATCTTTTATAAAC
>JBKUMA010000323.1:0-1812 GCA_046955055.1 Candidatus Gastranaerophilaceae bacterium | reverse complement strand
GTATTAAATAACAAGACTAATCGTAAATAACTTTTATTTCGCCGACTTTTTGTCCATGGAGAGTTTTAATATCACGGTCAGAGTATATGTCAGCCCAGTGAAGATTTTTTAAAGTATTTAACACGGTAAGTTCGCGTGCTTTCATATCACAGTCGCAGATTTTAACGATAAAAGCTTCTTCTTCTGTTAAATTAGTTACAATACAAAGACCGCCGGCACCCACTTTTGCAACTAAGTTGTCGGAGTTTTCCATGATTTTGGTATCAAGCCTGTTTTCACCGCCAATAATGTACGGAAATTTTCTGAATGCATTAGTTATTTTTGCGTATTTAGGATTGCAGAACAAATTGAGATATCCGTAAAGCATATTCTTTAAAGGCATTGAATGTATAGGAACGCCGCAACCGTCTTTTGTTACAGGATAGCTTTTTTTAAGTCTGCATAGTTCATAAATCTTTTCTTTTATAGCAATTTGAAGCGGATGATTTGGCTCATCATATGTCTTTAAGTCCCAGTTTTTTAACTTGCAGATAGCAAGCATCATAATATGTTTGCCAACACAGTTATTCTGAAATATATTTTCTTTTTGTCCTGATAATAAAAGCTTTTCTTGTTCTGTTTTTGATATAGGTTTATGTAATCCGCATTTTAAATAACTTTCATCAAGACCGATTTTTTTTATAAAGTTAACAGCAGTCTGCACATGAATTTCTTCACCGGCATGAGAGGCACAACATAAAGCTATTTCTTCATCGGTCATATTAAAGTGTTTGTCTATACCGTAATCAATAATCAGACTTGCTTGCAAAGGTTTTGCACATGAGCGTAAATAAAAAGGGTAATCTTTGTCTTCGCCCGTAAAATCAAAAGCTTTTTCTTTATCAGCAAGAACAACAAATCCATAGTGACATTGTTCAACAAGTCCATCTCTGACGTATTCAACAAGTAATTCAGGGGTTGTGTTATTGATGTGCATTTCTCTTAACCAATTCTAGCAATTGAAGCATTTTTCTTTTTAATTTTATATTTTCTTCTTTTAAATTTGAGATTTCTGTTTCAAATTTTTCTTTTTCGTCAGCGAATGCTGCTTCCGGTTTTGGCACTGTATTATAATCAAGAATAAAGCGTTTTTTTGCTTCTTCTTTTAAAATGAATAAGGCTTTCATATCATCTTCGCCTACAAAATTTAGTCTTGAGAGAACTTCGCCGAATTTTAATTGTACTCCGTTTTCTAAAGCATTTTTCTGATTTAAAATAGCCATTTGAAGCTGGTCTACGCTTATTGTTCCGCGTTGTTTAAAATATTCGCCTGTTCTGAACTTACCTGCAATAAAACCTGCCATTGCATGAATTTCTTTTGATTCGGGATTTTTGATAAAATTTTGTTCAAGGCATAATTCGTAATATTTAGCGACTTCTTCCATTGAGAGGAATGTATTTACAGAAATCTCAAGCATACTGTAATTGTTTGCACAAGCTTCAAGGAAGTTATAAATGTTAGAGTCAAGACCGCAAGAACGGGTTTCGATTTCTGTTTTGCCTTTAAAAGTTAATGTAGGTACAAATGTTGAGAATATATCCGCTGTGTGGTTGCGGAGAAAATCTTCACAAGCATAATCTTTCATTTCTTGTACGAGTTTAAGATATATGGCTTGTTTAATCCACAAAGGCACAGTAAGAATTTTGTCTAAAAATAAATTGAACAGATTTTTCCTCAAAATAACCTCTTTAAAAGTAAACTCATATTTAACATGATAACATAAACTGTAATTATATTCAAGAGAGAAATACTATAGTAATACTATATTATAG
>JBKUMA010000322.1:0-1823 GCA_046955055.1 Candidatus Gastranaerophilaceae bacterium | reverse complement strand
GTATGAAAAATTTATTTGTTAATACCCGCAAACTCGGGGGGGGGGCAGAAATTTAAAGCTCCTTACACGTAATGAGGCGTTTACTTTGTCTGAGGTTTTAATTACCCTTGGTATAATCGGAATTGTTGCCGCTTTAACAATGCCTTCACTAATAAATAATGCTAATGACAGAAAATATCGTGGAGCCCGTCAAAAGGCACTAGCAACTATTGGCGGAGCAGTCAGAAATATTACTGTTACAGAAGGTATAGGCAACGCAGTAGATGCCGAAGACTTTGTCGAAAACTGCTTACGCAAGCAAATTCAAATAATAAAAACCTGCAAAAATAATGACTTGCGTTCCTGCGGAATAGAAACAAACTCTAATGCAGTAACCACTTTGAGCCAACCTAAAACGAATATAACAATGCCAAAGAAAATAGGTGATTTGACAAATGGCATATCAAGCGGGGAAGTTACAGATACAACTTCTACAAGTTATGGCTTTGTAATGTCAAACGGTTACAGTGTCAATTTATTTTATAACCCAAATTGTTTGAGTGACAATAAAGATTTAGGTCATTGGGGGCAAGACAGAGTGTGTGTAAATGCCATTTATGATATGAATGGTCTTGCCCGTCCAAATGAAATGGGCAAGGATATAGGGTTTGTAACTATAGTCTATCCTGATGAGCATGTTATTGCATATGCACCCGATGTATATAAAGAAAACGCTGCAAATGCATCCTTTGATGGAGCTACTGAAAGCTGCAAAAATCAGAATAGTGATTTATCAGTACCAAATCGAGACGAATTGCTTTCTATGTATTACAACATGAACCTACTTGGAATCCCCTCTGGTAACTATTGGTCAGCCTCTGAGTCTGACGCAGTGTATGGTTGGGGACAGAGTTTCGGTGGTGGTAACCGCTACCGCCGTGCTAAATCCAATGACGACAGTGTTCGCTGTATCAAAAGATAAAATTGAATTATTGAAAAACTATAATAAATGATATATAATAAATAAGAGAAAAGGAGCGTATAGTATGAAAAAATCATTAATCGCAAGCATCGTCACATTCATGCAAAATCCAAATGACAAGAATCAAAGCGTTCATGCAGAATCGGCACAATGTGACTACGTACGTAGTACCGTCGGGGGGGGGGCGAATATTTAAGGCCCCTAAGCGAGTTTCCAGCCCCTTGTAATTTATATAAAAACTGTTATAATAGTGATATGGTATATCACGTTAATAAAAATAATCAAAAAGCTGGATTGCCGCGTCGCTTTGCTCCTCGCAATGACTTACCTGCATTTACTCTGGCAGAGGTGTTAATCACTCTGGGTATAATTGGTGTTGTTGCTGCTATGACTTTACCTGTGCTAATTACTAAATACAAAAAACATGATTTGGAAAATAGGTTTAAAAAGTCGGCAGCAATCGTTGAAAATGCTATTACTCAGACAGCACAAGAGCTTTCTGTGGAATATCTGTTAAGAAAAGAAACTTGTCAATTTCTTGATACAATACCTCAGGAAGAAAGAGATTTGATTAATGATAATTTTGTTTCTAAATTAAAAATAGGTCACGAGTTAAAACTTGATACGTTTGATAAAGGTGCTGATAAGATTTCTGATGAAGCAAATAAGAAGGAAATCTATACGTTTAAATCTGGCAATAAAGCAGCTCCTTACTATTTATTTAATCTTTTTAGCACTTCATATCTTCTGGCAGACGGAACCACAGTTTCTACAATAAGATTTCAAACACATGGTCTTGGTGATGGGCTAAAAATTGTATTTGATACAAACGGTCCATTTAAGGGACCAAACAGATACGGGT
>JBKUMA010000321.1:0-1846 GCA_046955055.1 Candidatus Gastranaerophilaceae bacterium | reverse complement strand
GCGAAAATTTAAAGCTCCTT
This sequence comes from Candidatus Gastranaerophilaceae bacterium, assembly GCA_046955055.1. Lineage (GTDB taxonomy): Bacteria > Cyanobacteriota > Vampirovibrionia > Gastranaerophilales > Gastranaerophilaceae > JBKUMA01. Next base: position 1,826 of record JBKUMA010000321.1, on the reverse strand, counting down.
AAAGGTTTTACTCTTGCTGAGGTTTTAATCACTCTTGGCATAATCGGAGTAGTTGCAGCTTTGACCTTGCCAAGTTTGGTGGCTGATTATAAGGATAAAGTTTATGCTTCAAGTGCAAAACGTACTTATTCTCTTATCAATCAGGCTATAAAAACTTACGAGGCAGAAGAGGGTGTTGTCGGCGATATTTCAGGATTATTTGATGTTACAAAATCCTCAGCACAGGTGCTTGAAAAATTTTCGAAATATTTTCAAGTTGTTAAGATATGTTCGAGTTATACCTCTGCATGTATGAAGTATAATTATAATATTAGATTTAGTTCGCCTATGTATGATGTTGACGGCAACTCATTTGGTACAAAAATGGCTTTGCCGGCAATGATAACTAAGGATGGTGCTATTATAAATATTGTTCAATATCGCAGCTGTGAACGTGCAAATTCCGGGTATGCGTATAATGCTGATGGCACAGTGAAGGTTGATGCTGATGGCAAGCCTATTACTCAAACCTGGATAGATCGGTATTGTGCAACTATAACATTTGATACCAACGGCTTAGCTAAACCAAATCAGTTTGGTGCAGATGTTTTTTTAGTTACTATATTGCAAAATGGTAATATTGGCATTGGCTGGACTGAAAGAGGTGGGAATAGTCTTAAAAATATTTTATTAAATAAAGAGCCTTTGTATACAAGATATTAACTAAACAGCTTGAGTTGTCAAAATAATATAATGTATTCTTTGGATTAAATTCTTGACTTATTGCTAAAAATGACTAAAATATAGAATATAAATATACAGTTTTTTAGTTATAGTATGTAGGTTATTTATGCGATTAGTGGAAAAATTAAAAGAGTACGAAAATCAGTACATGTTCATTAAATGGGCAACCGGCGGAGAATATGGAAAGCTTATTTACGCTGGTGATGATTTTATTGAATTTAATATTATTGATGTTGACACAATGGAATATTCAGAAACTGTTTTAATCCATAGTCCATTAATTCTTGAAGTAGCAATCGGCGGTGCTGATGTCGCACGTATTGTTGCAGAAGTTTCTTCTAAAATTACTCTGGAATAGTTTAGATATTAAAACTTTTTCTGGCACCTTCTTCGTGATAAAAACCGCCGCCGCAAATTGTTTCTATTACTTTTAGAACAAATTCTCTCGGAGCGTCAACCTGATTAAGGTAAAATTCACGATTAGGCAAGTGTCTTATTTTCATTATTGAATTTTGATTAGGTTCAGGCGGGATGAATAATGAAGCAACTTCGTTATCAAGAAGTTTAACCATTTCTTCATCGTGGTCTGTAACGCCTTTCATAATTTCGTAGTAATTGCCTTTTATAGCCATAATTCGGCTGGAGAAAAGGTGTTGACCGTCTTCTCTATATAAAGCTTGAGGCTGATAGTTACAGCGGGTCGTAAAACTCATTTTATGCCATAGAATGTTTACAATGACTACGGACTTTTGTGGATCTGTGTCTAGGTAAATATTTTGTGTGGTAACGTTACGTGATGAAAAAGCTTCTTTTAATGTATCAACTACAACTTGAAGATTGTCAATCATTCTGACAAAAATTTCGTTTGTGTTAACATTTGCGTGTTGATAATCAAGAAATTGTTTGTACATATGTGTAGAAACAAGTCCGACTCTTTCTTGAATTAGAGCGGATTTTCTTGCTGAAGTTTCAGAGTTATCAAAGCTTTCGAAGTTGTTTAACAATTTTGACCACCTTTATATCCACATGAAATAATAAACATGATTTTATGTAAAGTTTATATGTAAAGATTATATTTTTTTTCTTAACAAAATGGAATACAG
>JBKUMA010000320.1:0-1847 GCA_046955055.1 Candidatus Gastranaerophilaceae bacterium | reverse complement strand
GGTATATGAAATAAATAGACAGTGAAGTTAGTGAAGCAGTAAATGCAGAGCTTAATGTCATTACAGAAAACGCTATTAATCCTGCAAGAACAATGCTTGCTATAACTGTGAAAATTCTATCAACTTTAGTAATAAAATTATTGTCAATAAAGTTGTTAACGTATGTTGCTTGAACTTCAACACCAGGATAAACTTTTCCTGCTGGAACAGTTTTAATATCAAAAAGGCTTGAGGCTGTAGTTCCGAAGTATATGATTTTATTGTTAAAGTTGTAATTTAATTCTGTTTTTTCACCGTTGATAGCTTTAATTAATTGGTACATAGGAATTTGAGTGTAAGTTCCTGCAGGTCCGTACCAATTCAAAATGGCACTGCCGTCCTTATCTAAATATATTTTTTTATTTTCGACTTTTAAGAATGAATTAGAATCTATTGTTATATTTTTACTGTTATCTCCAATATATTTTAAACCTACTTGCAATGCCAGTTGCGGGTAAAATTTGTTTTTGTATTTAACAATTACAGGCATCTTTCTCAATACACCGTCATCAGAACGCGACACATTTATTATGCCGATGTTTTCAGTAGCATTCAATATACCTTCAAGAATTGTCCTGCAATTTGTAAAAGTTAAATCAGAGAAGTTGATATTAGAATAATTTTCAACATTGATTGAAAGCTTTTGCGGTAGTTCCGGAGCTATTCTCAGTTCCTGTGATTGATTGTCTAAATTCATAGCAGTAAAAACGTTATCATATTTTTTGAATGAATTTATTAAGGCATTATCAGCATCATTTTTACTTTTTATTGATTTAACAAACATTAAGTCAAAAGCAATAATTTTTGGATTTTGCAACTCAAGGTAATCAATAATTTTTGCATAAGTATCTCTGGGAAGCGGCCATTCACCGTAATGATCAAGTATGTATTCATAACTTGCATCATCTATTGCAACAATTACTATATCATCATTATGTTTTTTTACACCTTCATTTATCATAATACTTTGACGTAAATCGAATGTTCTGTTTTCAACAGTGTCAATAAAAGTGTTCAGATTAGCATTTTTTAAAATCAAAAAAGTAAATATTACAAAGAATACTAAACCCAAAATATATGAAATCTTTTTAAACATATCCCTCTCATCCGCATTTCAACCCTGAATCATTTTATGACAGAAACAGGTAACTACTTTGTTCTTTCAGTATAATTGAATGATGAAGATTTGGCAACAAAATTTTTTAATACAAATTGTTTTTCTAAGATAAAATTGTTCAATTTTAAAATTTCAGTGGAATATGATAATTCATCGGGGTTTTGTAAATATCTTAATAAACATTGTTCATGCAGATTCATATACTCTATCACCTTATAATATGTGCCAACCTTCTTGTGTATTGTTATTATTGCAAATGTTACCGTAAATAACATCAACCTTTTATATAGTTTACACATAATTATCTCATGCGTTTGCATGATTGTTTATCTTTTTTAATATCCTCTTGCACTTTTTTATTTATGTAGTACTATATAAATAGTCGAAATTATTAACAATTCAAGTTTGGAATCTTGAAAAAACGAAAGAGGTTTAAAAATGAAACAAGGAATTCACCCTGATTATAAGAAAACAGTTATTAAATGTGTATGTGGTAACGAAATCGAAACCGGCTCTATTAACGATAATATTACAGTTGAAATTTGCAACAACTGTCACCCATTCTACACAGGTCAACAAAAAATTCTTGACTCTGAAGGTAGAGTAGAAAGATTTAACAAACGTTACGGTAATAAATAGTTTTTTTATTGTTAAGATTTTTCAAATAGAGTGCTCTTAGGGCACTCTATTT
>JBKUMA010000319.1:0-1848 GCA_046955055.1 Candidatus Gastranaerophilaceae bacterium | reverse complement strand
AAAATTTAAAGCTCCTTAAAGGTTTTACGTTATCTGAGGTTTTAATCACTCTAGGCATTGTTGGTGTTGTTGCTGCGTTAACTCTACCTGTTTTGGTCGGAAATTATCAAAAAAAAGTTTATGTTACTCAATTAAAACAAGCATATTCTATTCTTAATCAGGTAACACAAAAGATGACTGCTGATTCAGGTTCTGAGCAGTGGGAAAATAATGAGATGGTTGCTGAATTAAGCAGAGATATTGGGGTTATAAACAACTCAAACTGGTCTTCTCAAGTTACTAGAGAAGAATACAAAGATATTGTTTTGAAACATATGAAAAAATATATAAATATAGTTTCTGTAAACAAGTGCGAAGCCGGTAAATGCAACTATAAGTATTTAAATTCTCAAACAGGTAATAGCGATAACTTATATTTGTTTTATACAAACAGCGGTATGAGTTTTGAATTTAGATTTTTTACAGATGACAGTAATGTTGGGAATTACGGCTATGTGAATGTAGACGTTAACGGTTTAAAAAAGCCTAATGAATGGGGCAAAGATATTTTTCAGTTTTATATTTGGGGTGACTCATCTTATATACCTTGCGGCTCGCTGCAATTGGCTGAAAGACTTAACGATATGAAATATTATTGGAAGACAATCGGTTCTTATGCGTGGTCAAACTGTCCGGATAATAAAAATTCATACGGGCAGGGATGTACGGCAAGAGTTCTTGAAGAAGACGATATAACTTATTAAAAAAAATTTACATAATACTAATTGCAAATAAAAATGCTATAATTATATTAAGTATATACGTATAATAATGTAAAAGGAATTTATAATGCCAATAGCAGGATTTGATTATCAAGGATTTGCTCAAAACCTTGCACAGCAAGCACAAGAACTTATTCCTGCCGATTTTAATGAAGCACAGAGGAATTACGTTGCTAATACTCTTGCAAATTTCTCAATGATTGCAGGTCAAGCATTAAATGATGATACAGAATCTAATTTTAATCTTGACCAAGCTATGATGATTACGCAAATTATTGCGGAGTGGTCTTATCATAAATCTGTTGACCTTGTTCGTTCCGGTATCCCTCAACAGTATTGGGATCCTATTATGCAGAAAATTGCTTTTACTATTTTTGAAATTTCTAAAAATGCATTTAAGCAATCTTTACCGCAAGACCAAATTCTGCAATTAATAGAGCATCACGTTAAAAAAACTTATCTTGATTCAATTGCAGAATTAAAAGAAAAAAACTTAATAGATGACGGGCTTATGGAGAGAGCTGCAAGTCAGTCTAATATTGATGCTATGATGCAGCAGCAAGCAGAGGCTCAAGCTCAGCAAGAACAACAGCAGCAGTCACAAGATGTTCAAATGCCTGCTCAGTCTCAAGGCAGAACATCTCAACCGGTTGCTTCAATGCCTTCTGGTGAAAATACAAAAGTCCTTAAACTTGCAACTCTTGCACTTCTTTTCCAAAAGATGAAGCAGGATAAAGTTCAAACTATTTTGAATAAATTTAATCCTGAAGATGCTTCAAGTGTAATTAAATTTATGGGAATGTCGGATTTGGGACAAAAAGTTGACCCGTATACAGCAATGCAGTGTTTGCAGGAAATAAAAACAAATCTGCCTACAACAGCAAAAGCATTAAGTCCGACCAAAATAGTTAATAAAATCCAAAATATTTCGCAATATGTAGAAAGACCGCAATTGGAACAAATGCTAAAGCTTGAGCGGCCTAAGGTGAAAAGGCTTGTATTTAACGCTTTAGAGGGTGAGTATTATGAAGTAGCCCCAAAAGTTGCTAACATTATTGCCACACACATAGAAGATAGTGTATAATAC
>JBKUMA010000318.1:0-1874 GCA_046955055.1 Candidatus Gastranaerophilaceae bacterium | reverse complement strand
GCTCTAACATTAGGAGTATTGTTTGACAACCATATTAAAAGATTTTCATAATCAGAATTACCGTTGCCAAGGAAAACAAAATCTGCATCTAAACTCTTTAATTCAGCTTCTGCCTGTCTGATTAAATCAATACCTTTTTGTTCAACAAGTCTTGATATCATTGCAAACAAAGGTCTGTTAGGGTTATACTCAAGGCCGAATTCTTCGCAAACTTTCTTTTTATTTTCTTCTTTATTTTTTAAAGATTTATAATCATATTTTTTAACAATTGTTTTATCAGTTTTAGGATTAAACACATCGTAATCTATACCGTTTAATATACCTTTAAGTTTATGCTGATTCATACGAAGCGTATAATCCATACCCTCTCCATATTCACCTGTAAGGATTTCGCCTGCATAATTAGGAGAAACAGCAACAACTTTTTCTGAATAATTAATTGCACCCTTCATCCAATTAACTTTGCCGTAATGTTCAACTCCGCATTCATTGTAAACAATATCTTTTCTCATATTTGCGAAATCAAGTACATCTTCAAACCAAACACCCTGATATGCCAAATTATGAATTTCAAAAACTGTCTTAGTATTTTTCCAGAATTCATCATATCTGTAATTACTTTTTAAATAAACAGGAATCATAGCTGTATGCCAATCATTAGCGTGAATTACGTCAGCCTTGAAATTAAGCAGTTTTGCATATTCCATTGTTGCAAGTGAAAAAGCTATATATCTTTCGTGTTCATATCTTGTGTCAAGCCATTTCGGATAAACTTCTTTAAAACAAGTAAAGTACCAGTCATTGTGTACAAAAAACACATTGATATTTGTACCGGGTAATTTACACATAAATAATCTGAATTTATGTCCTTGATTGCCAAAAGTAAGCCACATTTCTGAGTTTTCAAGCTCTTTTATACCGTATTTCTCTGTATCAATAAGACCATGTAAAGGCGTAAATATTGCGATTTCAGCATCTTTTTCCAAATATTTAGGAAGACTGCCGACAACATCAGCCAATCCACCTGCTTTAGAAAATGGTGCTACTTCTGCTGCTGCAAATAAAATTTTCATAAATTACCCCTCTCTTTTACACGAAAAATTATATTATAAATCTTCGATTTCCTCAGATACAATATCTTCTTCCACCGGTTGTTCCAGCATATCGCCATCTTCTTCAGAATCTTCAATAGGTACATAATTGTCAGGATTGTCATCAAACATAAAATTAATACCGTATTTTGCGGCGATATATTTAGCCTGATTTATACATATTTCAGCTTTATCAAACTGCTTTTGATACATCAAAACTTTAAACATATTATATTTAAACAACATCAACAAATATTCTGTTGTCATATTATTCTTTTCAAGTTGTATCAAAGAATTGTTAACAATACCGTATGCAACATCATACTTATGCTGCTTTAATTTCAATTCGCTCATCATAAACCACGCAGCATATAAAAGAGTAGACATACCTTTATCGTTGCTTGCCTTAATAATTTTGTAGAAAATAGAATCAGCTTTTTCATAAGATTCCATCTGCAAATATGCATATCCAATCATTAAATCAGCAAATAATTCCAGTTGATGAAGATTATTTTGTCTTGCTGTTATCTTTGCCTTATAAATTTCTTCAGCAAAGTTAGTATAATCACCGTCAAAATTCAAATATGCAGACATAAAGTGATAAATTATACCGCCAAACCTGTCTTGTTCCGAAATACCATCAACATTAACACTAAGAGGTGCTCCATGAAGCATATCCTGCAAACCAATAAACAAATCGTATGACTGCGGCACATCATTTAAATCTTCTCTAACAATCTTTAAAAATTCCTGAACATTACCACCCAGCAATAATACATTTGC
>JBKUMA010000317.1:0-1907 GCA_046955055.1 Candidatus Gastranaerophilaceae bacterium | reverse complement strand
ATATAAACCTTTCGAATTTTATGAGTGTGTTGCAAGTTTCATACGATGCTGGTGTTCCTATTATGGAAGGGCTGGAGTTGTCAAGCAAAACAGTTGGAAATGTTGAAATTAAAGAAAAGGTTATTGAAACTGTTAGTTATATAAAACAGGGAAGAAGTTTATCAGAGGCATTCACTGTAACAGGAGTTTTACCTGGTGCGTTAATGACTATGATAACAACAGGTGAAAAATCCGGTAACCTTGGGAAAATGCTTGGTGATGTTGTTGACATTATTGACAGAAAAATTGATATGGTATTAGAAACCTTAACAAGGCTTTTTGAACCTGCATTAATAGTAATTATGGGGATATTTGTGCTAATAATAGCAGTAGCCTTCTATCAATTATATTTTGGAATGATTGGCTCTATATTTTAATTATTTTTTATCGAACCATTTCATAATTTTGTCTATAAGACCTTCATCTTCCTCTAAATCAGTATGGGCAAGCTTTTCTACTTTATTTTGAATTTTTTCGTAATCAGGCATTCCTTTGCCGATTTCTAAAAATTTGTTATAAAATTCTATGGCAGAAGGCTTGTTTCTTAGTCTTTCATATGTTATAGCAAGATTTTTTACAACAACGGCATTTCGTTTATCAAGTTCGTATAACTTTTCAAGATAATCTGCCTGACTTCTGTAATCACCTATGCTTTCTCTAAATTCAGCAAGTTTTTCTAAAGACTTTTTATCATTTGGAGAAATTTCAGATAGTCTTTCATAGAATTCCATTGCGTGGTTTTTATCGCCTGATTCTTCTAAAAGCATAGCAAGTGTACTTATAAGGTTTTCGTCGTTGTTATTTAACTGATATGCATTTAAAAATTCGTTTATTGCAACATCTTTTTCGCCTCTGAGCAAATTATATTTACCCCAATTTAAATGTGCATTATAATCATCATTTTTGTTCTCATATATTAATGCTCGCATTTGGTAAGTTAGCGGAGAGTTTTTTATATATTTGTCGAATTCGTTAACGCATTCAAGGGCATTATCAAATTCGTCAGTCATATAATAATATTGGGCTTTTAAAGAATAATACATACCGTTGTTTTTGTACTTTTCTTCGATATCATTCAGCATTTTTATAGCTTCATCTTTTTGATTGCTTTCAAGTAAACATTTTACTTTAGTCAATTCATCTTCTGTAATGTCTAATGCTTTTTCAGCACAGCCTTCTTTTATATACAGCTGAGCAAGAGTTTCTTTAACCTTGTTTGTGTCAAATCCCTGAGAACGTGCTCTTTCAAGAACTTCAACGGCACTTGCTGTAGCATTTTCTTTTACATAAAGATTGGCAAGTTTTATGTAAACCTCTTCATTAGTATCTTCATAGTCAGTAAGTTTTAAGTATTCGTCAATTGCTTTTAAGCTTTGGCCGGTTAATTCATAAAGGGTTCCGAGTACAAATCTTGCAGATATAATTTCTTTATCATTCTGAGTTGCAGAAAGAGCTTTTTTGTAATCATTGATAGCGTGTTCATATTTTTGCTCTACCTGGTGAAGATTTCCCCTGTAAACATAATATTTATACCTGTCAGTTGTAACATAAATATCCATTAGCTGTTCATAGGCCAAAGTATTGGTGGCATCAAATTCTAAAATTTTAGTATAATATTCAGCCGCTTCTTCTTTTTCGTTTAAAAGCATTGCAAGGTGTCCAAGTCTTTCAAGAACACTCAAGTCTTTAGGATTTTTTTCATAAAGTTTTTTATATTCGCTGAAAGCTTCTGAATATTGTTCGTTATCTTCAAATTGTTCTGCTAATTGTAGACTCATATCTTTACTCCTTCTAACTTTAATAAGTATATCTTAAAAATAATTAAGAGGATAATGCTATCGGGCAATATTTAAAAGTATTCTTAATAT
>JBKUMA010000316.1:0-1915 GCA_046955055.1 Candidatus Gastranaerophilaceae bacterium | reverse complement strand
GGCTTATCATATGTAAAATCAACATCAGGACAATAAAAATTACATAATATGTTTCCGGAAGTATATTTTTTTAGCGGATGGCTGACTTCGTCTTGTCCTTTTGCAACCATTTCATGAATTAAAGCAGCTTCTTCTATAGAAAATTTAAATCCCAATTTGTCAGAAAGCTCGTTGTTTAATTCATTAATAGTTTTGTTTGCCAGTTCAAGTTTTAGTTTCCTTTTTCTCTCAAGGAATTCTTCAAGTTTTTTATCAAAAGGATTTATGCCATAGACCAGAAGGTGAACTGATACAGGCTGCTTTTGATTTTTGAAATTGATTGCAACTGTAGAGATTTCCAGTCCTAAAATTACTTTTAAGTTCTTATATTTGTCAGGATTACTTGATATAATTTTTAAAGCTTCTAGTGTACCGTTTATAGTATCATGATCAGTTATTGCAAGAAGAAAAAATCCATTTTTATCAGCAATTTTGTTTGCTTGTTCCAATATGTTTTTAACATCAGAAAGCCCGTCTGAATGGTTTGTATGACAGTGTAGATTTGCCTTAAATTCACCGTTTTCAAGATAACAAAAATCGTGCGAGTCCAGAATTAAATCGTCTTTTCTGTTGCCGGGTTTAAAAGAATTTTCAGTGAAATTTATACAATAGTTTTTCAGTTCTTCTGCACTTATTATTGATGTAATTTCATTTACATCTTTAATTCCCATATTATTTGATAAAATCTCTCTGTAATTCTTACTCATAAATATATTTTACATTGAAAAAAGTGTTCTATCTACATTAAATTTGAAACAATTTTGTCATACTTTCGTCTAAGTTTATATAAATAGCTTAGACAATTTACTAATGAAGATGAGAGGGATTATTTAATGGTAGCAAATCTAAAGTATCAGGAAACAGAAACAGGTTCGCTTTATAAAGATTTAAAATACAGTTATTTGTCGGAAGATATTGATGAGGTTGTAGCAGAGTGTGATGATTTAACCTCAGAGTTAATTGTTGATGAAAAGCCTGTTAAGACATTTAATTCGATATCTAATGATGATGATATTCTTCAAATGTATTTAAAAGATATCGGCAAGGTTAAACTTTTATCGTCTAAAGAGGAAAAAGCTTTGGGCAAGCAAATCAAGGAAGGAAAACCTACTCAGGCAGAAATTGCAAAAAGAAAACTGGTTCAGGCAAATTTAAGGCTTGTAGTCAGCATTGCAAAAAAATATATAGGTCAGGGTGTATTGTTTATGGATCTTGTTCAGGAAGGTTCGCTTGGATTAATTAAGGCGGCAGAGAAATTTGATTATTCTAAAAATTTTAAATTCTCTACATATGCAACATGGTGGATTAAACAGACAATTATTCGTGCGATTTCAAATAATTCCAGAACTATCCGTATTCCTGTGCATATGGCTGATAAAATCAGAAAGTATAAAAAGACATTTACAATGCTTTCATTTGAATTAGGACGTGAGCCTACTGATTTAGAAGTAGCAGAAAGAATGGGACTTCCTCCTAAAAAGTTAATGACAATAAAGAAGTCTATTATTAAAGAGCCTATAAGTCTTGAAACTCCTGTAACAGAAGATTTAAGCGTAGGTGATTATATAGAGGATACAAGTTACCGTTCTCCGGAAACTCAGACAAAGAATAATGCATTAAAGGGCAGTATCAGCCATTTATTGGAAACTTTGAGTGAAAGAGAAAAGCAGATTATAACCTGCCGTTTCGGGATTAACGGAGAGCCTCCGAAAACTTTGGAACAGTTAGGTTCGATAATGGGGTATTCTAAAGAGCGTATAAGACAGCTTGAGGATGCTGCGTTATCAAAAATCAGAGAGAAAGAGGAATTAAGACATTTTAAAGACTTTATAGATGATTAATGTGATTAATAGTGAATGCTAGGGTACACCAAAAT
>JBKUMA010000315.1:0-1917 GCA_046955055.1 Candidatus Gastranaerophilaceae bacterium | reverse complement strand
CATATATACAGTTGGATATATAAGGAATACTTTTTATGATACCTATTATCTCAGAAGAAAATGCAGCAATGGCTTTTAGTGAAATTTTTGAAGATATGCCTTCCTGGCGTAAGAAAATGATTCACTATCTCAAGGAGGAAAATCCAGAGATTAACACAGCTATAATCGAAGCTGCAAACAATACGGATCTTGATCCGAAAGCTGTTGCTTTAGGTGCATACATGACCTATTCACTTATAGAACTGGCTATGAAAGAAACTGATGCAATTATGAATTTCCAGGAATAAGAATACATTAAATACAGGTAAAAAATTATGTTAATTGAAGAACTTTTAGAAAAATTAGTAGCTGATGGCGGCTCCGACTTACATATTTCAAGCGGATTACCCCCTGCTGCACGTATAGACGGTAAATTACAAAGATATGATTATCCGCCTCTTAGTCCGGATGACGTTGAAACTCTGTTGTTCCCTATGTTATCTAATGAACAAAGACGTAAACTTGAACAAGATTGGGAATTAGACTTTTCATACGGTATTGAAGGTTTAAGCCGTTTCAGGGTTAACTTCTACAAAGACAAAGGTAACTATGCGGCTGCATTCAGAACAATTACATCTATTGTTCCTTCATTTGATAAATTGGGGCTTCCTGAAATCATAAGAAAAACAGCAGACAAACCAAGAGGACTTATTCTGGTAACAGGTCCTACAGGTTCAGGTAAATCAACCACTCTGGCTGCTATGATTGACTATATTAACTCTAACAGGTCTGAACACATTTTAACAATTGAAGACCCTATAGAATTTGTTCACACTTCAAAACAAAGTATTATTCACCAGCGTGAATTAGGAATGGATACACGTTCTTTTGCAAATGCATTAAAATCTGCATTACGTGAAGACCCTGATATCATACTAGTAGGTGAGATGCGTGACCATGAAACAATTGCTTTGGCATTGACAGCCGCAGAAACAGGTCACTTGGTATTCGGTACATTGCACACGTCTTCTGCTGCACAAACTATTGACCGTATTATTGACGTTTTCCCTGAAGGACAACAACAGCAAATTCGTGTACAGCTTGCAAACTCACTTGTTGCAGTATTTTCTCAAACTCTGCTTCAAAAGCTTCAACCTGACGGAACTAAAAAAGGCCGTGTAATGGCTCAAGAAATCATGCTTGTTACACCAGCGATTGCAAACCTTATCCGCGAAGCTAAAGCTGCCCAAATCTATTCAACAATTCAGATGAACCAAGCTTTAGGCATGCAGACACTTGAAGCTGCCCTTGCTGATTTGTACAAACAGAAATTAATAACAATTGAAGACGCTCTTCAACGTTCATCAAGACCTGATGAATTGAAAAGATTAATTCAAAGTTAATATATAACTTTAAAACTGCTTTGGCAACTTCTCTTGTTTGTGCTAAAATTTTAATACATGGACTTACAACTATAAAGGAAGTATAAAATGGCACAATTAACACAAGAAGCTAATTCTACCAAAGAACAAATCAGACAAACAAGAATTCAAAAACTTGCTGATTTAGCAGATAAAGGAGTAAATCCATATCCTTATTCTTTTGACAAGGATATAGATGCTCAAACTTTGCAGGAAAAATATAAAGATCTTGAAGCAGGAGTCGAAACTGAAGATAAATATTCCGTAGCAGGACGCGTTATGGCTATCCGCAACACAGGTATGTTTATTGATTTAATGGACGCTTCAGGCAAAATTCAAATATTTTCTCATAAAGAAAATTTATCTGAAGAACAAATTAAAATCCTTAAACTTGTTGATATCGGCGACATTGTTGGATTTACAGGAACTATAAGAAGAACACCAAGAGGTGAACTTTCTATTAAAGCAAGTGAATTAAAACTTTTATCAAAAGCTTTGCTGCCTCTACCTAATAAAC
>JBKUMA010000314.1:0-1944 GCA_046955055.1 Candidatus Gastranaerophilaceae bacterium | reverse complement strand
GATTACATAAATGCGGTCGCTGTTGCTGATTGCGATAAATTAAGAGTTAAGAAGGTGTTTTAGATATGAAAAAGGTATTATTAGCCGGTATTATGAGTTTTGGTCTGGTATTTACAGGTTTAAGTGCAAATGCTGTTTGTGATTCTTATGTATGTCCTCAGGATGTTTGTCTTACATCAGGAATGTCAAGATTTTTCAGTCATGTTACAGGTCAAAATATTTTGGCAGAAAAGATAGCAGGGCATTTAATAAAAAAAGCTATAAAAAAGAATGTTACAGCCGGCGATTTTAAAGTAGATTTGGACTCTTACAGTGTGAGAGATTTGAAAGCCGGTAAATTTAAGTCACTCAAAATTACAGGTAAGAATGTCAATGTTGAGGGAATTTATTTAACAGAAACAAAAATGGAAACTCTTTGCAAATACAATTACATTAAACAGGATAAAAAGGGCAATCTTACTATAATGAATGACATTCCTGTAAGTATTGCAATAACTGTTAATGAAGCAGATTTAAATAAAACTATGCAGTCTAAAGATTATACTAAAATGTTGAATGACATAAATTCAATCGGCGGAAGTCTTAATATTTTTAAAATTGATTCAACTTGTATAAAAATTAAAAAAGACAGATTATATTACGTAATGAAATTTGCTATTCCGTTTGTAAGAGGTACTCAAGACGTTATAGTAACAACAGATTTAAAAGTGAAAGACGGACAAATTGTTTTTGCAAACGCTGAAATGCTTAACAATCGTTCGGCTTTAGACTTAAGCAAGTTGTCAAAAATTCTAAATTATGTTAACCCGCTTGATTTTTCTTTAAAAATACTGGAAAATAAAGATGCGGATATTAAGGTTAATAATGTTAATATAGAAGATGGCAAAATTCTTATAGATGGCAGAATGACTATTTTGAAAGATACTCAACAATAAGGAAAAAACTTATGAGAAAAAATGAAAGAATGTTTATAGGTGTTACTGTAGTAATTATGGTCGCGGTTTGTGCTTTTTTCGGAATGAAATATCTATATCATAATGATATTAATGCAACAGGACCTCTTTTGCCTGTTCCTGAACAACAAATTCCGGGTGATGACGATAATCAGGCTAACATACCCGAAGAAAAAGAGAAAGTCTATGTTAATGTATTTTTCATCGGACAGAATGATGCCAAAGAAGAAGTTTATAAAGCTGTAAAACGCGAATATGATGAAGCTGTAGATGGGTCAAAAATTAAGTTTGCGATTAAGTCTCTTGTTGCAGGTCCAACTTCAACAGAAAAAGCAAAAGGTGTTTATTCAGAAATCCCTTCTGGAACAAGAGTTATTTCTGTTACTGAACAGCCTGACAGAGTAATTGTAAATTTAAATTCTGCATTTGAAGGCGGCGGCGGTACAGATGGTACTTATAAAAGAATTTATCAATTAATTAAGACTGCCAAAAGAAATACAACAAAACCTGTTTATTTATATATAGAAGGTCAAAAAGCTGATGTAATCGGCGGAGAAGGTATAATGATTAATCAGCCTTTAAATGAGAATTCATTGGAAGGTTAATTAATGACATTAAAAGATTTAGATTATTATATGAATTTAAATTGGACATTAATAGAGGGCGAAGACCTGGACTTTGAAGGGCAGCCTTACCATTACATTGAGATAAAAGAAATTCCTAGCTTTGTATTTTGTGCAAAAACTATAGAAAAAGCACGTGAAAAATACAAATTTCAGTTAAAGCTTACACTAATGGTAATGCTCGAAAGCGGGGAGCATATTGTTGAGCCTGATGAGTATGAAGAGGAACCTGACTGGGAAAGTCTATGCCCATAAGCATGAAAGGATTTAAAAATGAAAAAATCATTAATTATGAAAATTGTCAAATTTATGCAAAACCCAAATTACATGAATCATAGCGTTCATGCAAAAACGGCACAGAGTGACTA
>JBKUMA010000313.1:0-1952 GCA_046955055.1 Candidatus Gastranaerophilaceae bacterium | reverse complement strand
AACTTCGGGGGGGGGGCAAATATTTAAAGCTATTCTAGTCATTTAACGCCTCCTTTTTTATTATTATGTACTTTTTTACGCCTTTTGTCAACTAAAATATTTTATGTTATAAATTATTTTATGCTTAAGTCTGATATTATAAGAATTTATAAAAACGATATTATAAGTAGTGATTATATAGAGTCCGAACTAAAAAAGCTGGGACTGGTACCTGTACGCTGGGCAATTGTTGATGTAGAGGAAGACTGTCTTATAATATCTGTGTCTTATGTAAAGTAATCTTATAGTAATCTTTGAATATATTTAAGTTTAAGGACATATAACCCGTTATACTTTTAGTGGACCTAAGATAAGGTTGTTATGTCTGAATTAAGTGTGCAGCAACAGCAAAAATTGAATACTTATTTGAAAAATAATCCCAAAATTTCAAGGGGCAAGGCTATTGTGTTGCTTTTTGGTAATGGCTCTACGGCAAAGGAAAGCAGTAAAGGTATAGCACTGGAAAAAGATAAAAATAATGAGCAAAGGTCTATTGTTCTTACCTCCGGTCGTAAAATTATTATTTCTAATGGAGTAACAGCTTATCAGTCAGCTGACGGCACACCTTTAAATAAAAAGGATTTTGAGTTAAAAGAAGGTGTTTATAATATTCAAAAGTCAGGAAGATATTCTGTAACCAAAAACGGTGCAACAAAATATTATGCAGCAGATGGTACTCAGTTAAGAGAGAGTTATTTTAATGCAAAAGAAGGTAAGAAAAAGAATGTTATATTTAAAGCACAGGACGGTAAATCTTATGACTTAACCAAAACAATGACCAACAGGCTTAACAATGTAACTAAAGATTTGAAGAAATCAGAAGATGAAAACGGATTTATCGGCAAAACATGGAGTGGGTTTAAAAATCTTACGGGAATAGGTGACAGCTCTGATAAAGTTAGAGAAATGCAAGAAGCTGAGAAAAAGCTTATACCGTTATTTTTGGAAAATTCAAAAAATAAAGAAAAAATATTTCAAACACTTACAGGCAAGCCCTATAATCAAGAAAATATAGTAAAATTCCTCAATGGAGAGATTAAACTCAAATCAGAACAGGCACTTTTAGGCTATAAAGAAGGACAGGAAATGGCAGTTGATGTTGCGGCTGACGTTGTATCAGGTATTGCTGCGGTAGGTATTTATACTGCAGCTGTGGCAGCGGCTCCTTTTACAGGTGGAGCATCAATTGCAGTTGGAATTGGTGCTGCGGCACTTAGCGGTGCAGCTATTAAATCAGGTTTAAAATATGTTGACGCTAAAACAGGCGGTAGAGATTATACTTTAAAAAATGCTGCTCATGATGCTGCTACTGGTGCTTTTTCAGGTGTGTTGGCTCCTGTTACCGGCGGTTTAGGTGGAGCAGTAGGAAAAACAGTTGCTACAAAACTGGGTGTTCAGGCTGTTAAAACTATTGGTAAAGAAGCTGCAGAAGAGGTTCTTGAAACAGGAGTTAAGCAAACTATAAAAACAGCTCTAACAAATCCGGCAGGGTATGAATATGTTGGTGGTAATTTCTTGAAAAAAGGATTAGCTTATGGGGCAGAAATGGCAACAGACGGTGCAGTTGGCGGTGCTGTTGATAATTCATTCAGAACTGCAATTGATGGTGGTAGTCTTTCAGAAGTGGTAAATGCTGCAGGCGAAGGCTTTGTAGGAGGCTTAATAATGTCCCCTGTTATTGGTGGAGGTTTTAAAGGCACTGCAAAATTGATTAATTCTCCTTTTAAAGTTATACCTTCTGACGTCCCTAAGAATGTTATTACCAAGAAATCTTTAAACAACTTGTATCCTGAGATGGACGCAGAAGCATTAATACTAATGAAGCAAAATTTAAAAAATAGAGCTTCCGGTATTAAAAATATGGAATTACAAGAAATTAAAACACATAATAACGAAAGCTATAATGTTTATAG
>JBKUMA010000312.1:0-1971 GCA_046955055.1 Candidatus Gastranaerophilaceae bacterium | reverse complement strand
CTGTAAATGTTAATGCAGTATACATTGGGGGGGGGGCGAAACTAGCAATATCAATGTTATATATTGAATTACTCTTAATACTTTGAATGTTGTTTGCCCGATGAATTGCATGGGGCATTATAGCATCTACACGCATTTGTACACCTTACCCATTTTCTAATATACTCACTTAATTATGCAGAAAGATTTAATCTCCTGCATGTATAGTAAAATGCTGACAAGATTTTTTTCAATAGCTATGTGTATATTTGTGAAGTTTTGTTAAGTAAACTTTTATCAATAATTTAAGTTTTTTTTATAGGTTTAAAGTAAAATTGTTTTAACAGTTTATAAAGGGAAGATAATGGATAGATTTTTTGGACTAATCGGAATTGTTTTGATATTTGCAATAGCTTATTTAATGTCAAATAACAAAAAAGCGATTAACTACAAAACTGTAGGTATGGGGTTCCTGCTCCAAGTGTTATTGGCAGTGTTTATTTTTAAAGTTCCGTTAGGAAGAACTATATTTTTAAATATTGGTTTGTTTATCCAAAAAATATTAGAATTTGCAAAAGAAGGCGGAAATTTTGTATTCGGTCCTTTAATGGACGGCACAAAGCTTTCTCATGTCTTTGGAGCAGGTGCACAGGTATTTGCACTTCAATTGATTGCTTCTCTTATATTTATGATGATTTTGGTTAATATATTATACTATTACGGAATAATGCAAAGAGTTGTTCCATTATTCGGTAAAGCAATGAATAAATTAATGTCTGTAAGCGGTGCAGAAGCTCTTTCAAACGTTGCAAGTGCATTCGTAGGACAAATAGCTGCTCAAATCATGATAAGACCTTATTTGGCTAAACTAACGCGTTCTGAGTTACTAGCTTCTATGGCTGGAAGTATGGCATGTATATCCGGTGCAACAATGCCTATTTATATAGGTATGGGAATTCCTGCACAGTATTTGCTGGCAGCTTCTGTAATGGCAGCCCCTGGAGCACTTGTTATTTCTAAAATAGTTTATCCGGAAGTTAATACTCCTGAAACAAGTGAAGATATTAAAATTACATACAGTAAACGCAAAAAACCTTATATAAATTTATTTGATGCAATTTCTGCCGGTGCATCTGAAGGTATGAAAGTCGCAATTAACGTTGTTGCAATGATATTAGCATTAGTTGCATTAGTGGCATTTGTTGATTGGGTGTTGGGCGGTTTTGGTTCGTTTATTGTTAAGTATATGCATATAAATTTTGCGAGTTTTGATTTAACTCATCTTTCTTTAAAAATGATACTTGGAAAAATATTCTCAGTATTTGCATACTTTATGGGAGTACCGTTGAATGAGGCTACTACGGTAGGTAGTTTAATGGGGACAAAACTAGTATTAAATGAAATGGTTGCATACGTTGATTTAACAACACTTCCGCAGCAGTTGTCCGCAAAAAGCTTTTTGATTGCTACATTTGCTTTATGCAGTTTTGGTAACTTTGGTTCAATAGCAATCCAATTGGGCGGTATTGGTGAACTTGCTCCTAACCAGCGTAAAAACTTGGCAAGACTGGGCGTAAGAGCATTAATATGCGGTACTTTAACCTGTTATATGTCTGCCGCAATTGTAGGTGTCTTATTTAATTAACTTTATTTAGGTAAATGCTGCTGCCAGTTTCCGTCAAGATTTTTTATAAACCTGTGTGCATCGATTACGTCATCGTATGTAATGGCCTCAGGCCCTTCTTGAACCTCCATTACTAAATCATTTTTATCTTTAACTTCTATACCGGAAAATCCTAAAAATGCTACACCGAAGTTTTTACCGCAGTGTTTACAAACTAAACTTGTTACGATAAGTCCTTCTTCTTCTCTTTTAATAATTACAGAGTCTTCATCAAAACCATTTTTGCAGTGAGAACAGCATAAATTATTAAATAATGTTTTAATTTCCTTTTTCATAAATCCCTCGTTTCTATATTATAAGATTAATAT
>JBKUMA010000311.1:0-1977 GCA_046955055.1 Candidatus Gastranaerophilaceae bacterium | reverse complement strand
TTATGAGTATTTCTTCCGGTACAGGACAAAAACAAAACGGCAACGTGGAAGAAAAAATTCAAAAAATTGAAGAAAACAACCAGACTATAAACGTAGTTGGTGCACAGTTCAAAATAAATAACAGAAAAATTAACAAAAACCAAACTACTGTTAAAAAATTAGACAAAACAATTAAAAAATCAAACAAGACCTACCAAAAAACAACAAAATTAAGAGAAAAGAAAGCAAATGAAAGAGTAAAAGCTGAAGAAGAAAAACAAGCAAAACTCCAAAAGAAAGTTGCAATTGTAGGCTTATTTGAAAACGTATTCGGCATGACAACAGCAGTTGGTACAGCACTGACTTGCTGGCCTCCAACAGCTGCAGCTGGAGCTCTTCTTATCAAAATTGGTACTTACGGTACATTATCTTGCGGTATGACAAAAGCCGCTATATATGCTGCAAACGGCATGCTCACTCAAGCTTTAATGACATTAGGAACAACTATCGTATCAGCAGCAACAGCAATGACAGGTACAAGCGGTGCTGCACAAAACGCATTAGGCAGAGTAACAGCTACATTACAAGTTGTTAATTCAGCAGCTAAGGTTGGAAGTTCTATCAGAGAAGTTCAAGGCAAAGACCCTGGTATGCTTTTAGGTTCTATTTCCGCAATCACTGGTGCTGCATCAGCTATTACAGGCGGCATTCAAAATTTAAGCAACCTAGGCGGCTCTGCATTAAAACAAGCTTCAACAATTGCTTCTGTTAGCGGTAATATAATATCTTCAACAAGTCAAATGATTTCACAAGGCAGACAATGGGCTGGTAAAGACGGCGAAACTGCATTAACAAAAATCATGGGCTTTATAGGTACAGGTTTATCAACAGCCGGTGCTTTAGGTCAATTGGGAACAAAAATACAAGATAAGAGAGCACTTTCTAAAGGACAAAAAGATTTCCAAAAATCTCAAAATGATAAACAGGCTGCATTTAAAGAAAAAATGGCTTCAGAAACTGCAAACAGAGAACAACAAAGTCAAAAACAAGCACAAGCACAACTTGCAGAATCAACAGCACCACAACAAGAAGCTCAACCTCAAGTTAAGAAAACTAATATTGTTTCATCACGTTCATATATGGGAGACGGTCCTGCACCTGTTTCTGAAGATCCACATGCTTATGACGGATTTAAACAAAACCCTAAAACAAACATTGTTTCATCACGTTCATATATGGGAGATGGTCCTGATCCTATTTCTCAAGATCCAAACGCTTATGCAGGATTTAACCAAAGTCCTAAAACAGATATAGTTACTTCAACTTCAGGAACAATGCCGGGCAAAAATTCTCAACAAACTCCGGCAGTAAAAACAGCTAATGCAACCGGAGAACTTAAACCTACAAACACTGAAGCTTTAACAGGCGAACTTCAAGGACCTTCTGATGCACCTATTCAAGAAGCTGCTGCAGCTCCTAACGTTCAACAACTAAGTGCAAATGCTAAAACACAAATGAATGAACAATTCGGCAATGAACCTATTTTCACAAATAATACAAACAAATCAAGCACATTTGATGCAGTAATGCAAGGTGTAGGCTCAGCATTAACTGTTGCAGGTCAATTATTAAACTCAAATGACAATAGCAATAAAGAAGAAGAAAAAGCTAAAAACACTAACTATAAACGTCACAAAATTAATACTCGTTACATTAGAAAAATTACAAAACAAAATGAAGCTCAAAGATTAGCATTTTCTAAATCATATTCACAAAGTAATTCTGGTGGATTCAATCAAAAAAGAAGGTAAAAAGAAAAGCCCTAAAATTTAGGGCTTTTTTACATTTATCTTCTTATACATCTAACGTTGCTTCCATAAGACTTAGCGTTAGTATTGCGGCGTCCATCGTAAAAACCTTGTCCCCACCCTAACTTGTCAGTAACTTCACTAGACGACCAATAGTAACCTTCTAATGGAGCACCTATGAGGTTATTGT
>JBKUMA010000310.1:0-1980 GCA_046955055.1 Candidatus Gastranaerophilaceae bacterium | reverse complement strand
GTCAATACCTGCAGTATTAAATGTTTGGTTGTAAACGTTAAGTGCCATTAGTTATATCCCTTTTTTCTAATTCCCTGTATATTTGTTATCGGCTGGCATAGTATAAATCTTTAATTATTTATCAGAGTTTTGTAACATTCCTTAATACATGACAGAAAACATGGCAATTTTTTCATGCTTTTATATTTTATATATATAACGAGTATATAAAATGCGAGATAGATATGAGTATTGAAAAAACTACATTCATGTTGAGCAATCTCAATGCATTGCTAGGCAGCGGATTGACTTACCAGCAACAAATTAAAGATGGCGTACCGGTCGGACAGGCGACGACAGAATTTGGTATGAACATTTTTAACGGTGCTATGCGTAATGAAATCGCTCGTGATATCAGACATACAACCGGCAGTAATTTAGGTTATATAATTAACGGTATGGCCGGTTACGGTAATCCGGAAGCAAATGCTAAAGGTACAGCGGGATTGCTGGGTGCATCGTTATTTACTTCAATGATGTCGCCGTGGAATTATGGTTGCGGCGGAGGATTTTATATGACTCCGATGATGCCGTCTGTTAATATTTTTGGCGGCTGCGGCTGCAATTCATTTATGCCGAGACCTTATATGGGCGGTGCAAGCTTCTTTGGAGGCGGCGGTTTCTGGTGCTAGGTTGACGGCTATTCCAAAGATGTCCACTTTTTTGAAACATCATCAAGAATATTCTTGGTGGTGTTTTTGTTTAAAAGGATTTGTTGGACTGCTGTATTGATTAATGTATTGATTTCTTTTTGATTTCGTTCTGTTTCTAATGCAGGTTTTACGTGATTTAACTGTTTTGCACTTATAACACGAGCTTTTGCTGTCAAATCATTTCCGTCATATTTAGTGTAAAATTCATTTTGTAATGTCTTTTGATTTGTTGCAAGTACGTTTGTTAATTTTGCAAGTTCAAGTTGATTTCTTTCATTAGTCAAAAATAATGCGAATTTTAATGCTTGTTCTTTGTGTGCGGCACGTTCAGGAATTACAAAATTCATTAATGAAAAATCATTTTGTCCTAATTCTCCAAGTAACTGTGGTGCTACATCTGTTTTTTCATATGTAGAAGGGGCATTTTCTTTAATCATTGTCAAGAAGTTTGCACCTGCCTGAAAAAATACGATTTTTTCTGCCATATATTTTTCTAAAGCTTCTCTGTGTGTTTGTGTTATTGACTCTTTCGGGATAAAGTCATTTTCATATAAATTTTTGAAGTAATTAAATACCTCAATTGACTTATCAGAATTTATATTCTGAGCCGAGTTAATGCCGTATTTGTTTAAAATTCTGAGCATTGTGTCGTTTTCTGTAATATTAGGCAGCATAGCATAAGCACCTGTTTTTCTTATTTGCGGTGCAGTTTTGCCAAGTTCATCGTACGTTGACGGTAAACTTATATTGGCTTTTTTTACGAGGTCTTTGTTATAAATTGTAACTGCAGAAGTTGCGTACCAGGGAATAGAATAGAGTTTGCCGTTGTATTTTAAAGTTTCAAGAATTTCCTGGTTAAAATCGTTTGTATACTTTGTGTCAATTTCGTATAAAGCTCCACGCTGTGCCAAAAGGGCTGAAAAATCAGGGTTTAGATTAATTAAGTCAGGCGGTGTGTCAGAGAGAACCGATGCAAGCGTCCTTTTTTCTCCTTCTGAAAAAGGTACGTCTATCCATTTTATTTTTATATCAGGATTTTGTGTTTCAAACTCTTTGATTATGCCGTTAATGTAAGGTGCAAAATCATTCATCTGTAAAGTCCAGAAAGTAACTTCGTTATTTTCATCGATTTTGTTTTTTTTATTTATTGACCAAAAACTGAAAACACAAGCCAGTACTATTAAAATTATTAAAAGAAACTTTTTCATCAGTCACCCGTTCTTTATGCCAATTTTTTATCACAGACTTGATTGGCAAATTGTGAATATTATATGCTACAATTATACTA
>JBKUMA010000309.1:0-1981 GCA_046955055.1 Candidatus Gastranaerophilaceae bacterium | reverse complement strand
GTACAATAGTATCTAAAAAATGTCAAATTTTGTATAATCATGACATGGATATTTGTGCAAAAATAAAATCAATATTAGTTTTACAAAAAATGCAGATTAAAGAATTTGCAGATCTTTTAAATGAAAAAACAGGCTCTGAAAATTATAATGGCAACAATCTTAGTGCTAAACTAAACCGTGATACTATATCTTTTAAAGAAGCTGAAATGATGCTCAATATTCTTGGTTATAAAATTGATGTAAACGAGATTTAAGGGTAAGCTTACTGCAAACCTCCGCCGACACATTCAAGTTAAGGAAATCATCGGAAAGGAGGTAAGATGACAAGGACATTAATTAAAAAAGTCCTAGCAGCACTAGGACTTTTGTTAAGATTCATTTCCGAATTAATCTAGGGAAGTTAAGAAAGACTTTAAGAGTTAGGACCTCTTAAGGTCTTTTCCCTATATTAACATTATAACCTATTTTAAAAATTTTTCAAGTGTGCAATTTTAAATTCATCCTCTTTTGTCATTTGAGGATTTTTGAGTTTTGCTTTCAACACTTCGTCGAAAATCTCAGCGTATTTTGGTGAAGGTTTAATTCCTTTTGCCTGCAAGTCTTTACCTGTTATTTCTATTTTTATATTTCTCAAATCGTCAAGATAATGACGAGCCCCCGCCTCATCACGCAAAATTGCATATAGTAAAACTGTTTCTATTGAGGAATTTTCAAACGCCTTATAAAGTTCAAAATCATTATCATGTTTTTTTGCCGGTATGTCATCAAGAATTTTTTGTTCGATTTTTGTCAAAGGCAGACGCGATAAATCGCCGACTACACCCGCGTAAACAAGCCAAATACGTTCTGCACCATAGTCGTTTATCATATTTTCTATATTAATTTTTGGAAGTTCTACATCTTTTTCTGTAACAAGTTTGTATATTTTCTCATTAATAAATTTTTCAAACGCCTTTTGTGAATTGAGGTTAAAAGTTTCAATCAATTCTTTCTTCACACGCTTGTAACTCATATCATAATTAATATTCGCAAGATAGTTTTCCTGCAGATTTCTTGTATGTTCATCGAGTTCAAAACCAAAACGCACAGAGAATTTTAACCCTCTGATAATTCTAGTAGGGTCATCAATAAAACTTTCATCATGCAGAACACGAAGCTTTTTATTTTTCAAATCTTCAAGTCCGCTTGTGTAGTCCACAATTTCGCCGGTTGTAACTGATTTTGCAAGAGCATTAACAGTAAAATCACGCCTGATAATATCATCTTTTAATGGACAGCCGATTTCTGTAACAACAGGCAAATGTCCCTTATGAGGATAAGTTTCGGCACGCGTAGAAGCGAAGTCAACCTCTCTTCCGTCAACATTAACACGTATTGTGCCAAAATCAGGGTTTTCCTGAATAACTTCACCAAATCTGGCACAATATTCTATAGCATTACCTACATATGTAATATCAACATCAAACGATTGCCGGCCCAAAAGTTCGTCCCGAACCACACCGCCGATATAGAAAAGCTTATTAGAATTATCGTTTATATTGATGATGTCCATTATTGGTATTTTAGCGTAAAATGGGAGAAAATGGAATAACTGTCATTTCATTATACAAAAATCGGAGCAAAATATGTTACAAGAAGCCACAAAAGCAATAAATTCAGCGTTTAACAATAGTTTTATAAAAAAATTAAGCCAATATCTTCATGACTGTGTGCGTGAAGAAGTTAAAAGTTCTACTTTCAGAAACTTGAAAGGCGACAAAGACAACAAATGGATTTTTTTGAAAGGTGAAGAACAGCTTTTTACCAAGTTTGAAGAGTATCTTCCTCTTGACGGAAGCGACCCGAAACTTACTGAATTAATGATTCAAAGTGATTTAGGACAAAAAGATAAATACCTTATTTACGGGTATTTATTTCTGGTAGGCAAAAGCAGCAAATCTAAAAAACATAATGAATTTTTGACCCCGCTTTTGTATATGCC
>JBKUMA010000308.1:0-1985 GCA_046955055.1 Candidatus Gastranaerophilaceae bacterium | reverse complement strand
AATACATGCTTAATGTCAGTGCAAACCAAACAACTGCTATTTTAAGAATGAACTTCGGTGAAATGCTTGCTAATGAAAAATGTATGGATTTCGCAGTTAATGTAATGAAAGAAGTCCAAGCTATAGCAAAAGCAGAAGGTGTCAGAGATACTGATAAGATGATTGATGAAACAATAATGCATCTTCACACAATGATTCCGGAAGGCAAAACTTCTATGCTTCAAGATGTTGAAGCCGGCAGAAAAACAGAAGTTAAGATGTTTGCAGGAACTGTAATAGAGCTTGGTATAAAACATAATATCCCAACTCCTTACAACAAAATACTAAAAGAACTTGTTGAAATTATTCATCGAAATCAGGACCTTAAAGCTGAACAAAAAATTTTTACATATATTTAGCAATTTTTTCTCCTTAAATTCGTTTATATTATTACGGGGAATTTTCAAGGAGAATTTTATGGTTGATAGAATAGCAGAACAAAATTACATTAATGCTGTTATGCAAAGACTTCCGGAAGTAAATGATAAAAAAGTCCATGTTTTGAAAAAAGGTGAAAATCTCTGGAGTCTGGCAAAAAAAGAACTTAATAAGAAAAATGCCTCAAATCAAGAAATTAGTAATTATATGCTTTTAATTGCTAAATTAAATAATTTGGAAACTGTTGATAAAATGAATGGATTAAAGATTTCTGATAAGATTTATCTACCTGAAAATCCAGTAGATTTTTCTGCTGTTGCGAATACCAAAAAAGCATCAAAGGTTTCAAAAGTTGAAAAAACAGGTAAGTCTGTTAATAACCAAGTTGAAAAAACATTGACTACTGCAGAACAATCTATTGATAATGTGATAAATTTAATGAAAAATGACAAAACTATTCATATAAAACGTGCCACTCCTGATTTTATTAACTTGTACCATGTTTTTCGAGAAAAGAAATATCCTTCAGGGTTAATATTAAAAGATAAATCAGTTTTGTCATTTAATGTTGATAAAAATGGTAAAGTTTATAAATTAAGAATGGATGACAACGTTAAAAAGCTTCATCAAATGTGGTATGACTACGATGTATATAAAAATGGCAATATGAAAGATGCTATGTATGATGAAAGAGTTGTAACAAAGTTATCCAAAGAAAAAACTCAAGAACTCTTTAATGAAGTTACAAGGTTATACGAAGAGTACAAGAAAGATTTGGATTAAAAATTAATTTCTTCACTCTGTTTGTTGAAATCAATAGTTTGCTGACGCATATTTTCTATTTCATTGACCTGTTGATCAATATGTTCTTGAACACTTTTGGTGTCTATAGGTGTGTCATTAATTTTTAAACTGTTTGTACCCTTCATTACATTATTCATCATAATGAATAAGAAAGCTGTTATAACTAGACCTATTAATAAATCTATTGCACCGAATGCATTCCTTTTCATATTTTCTCCAAATTACTTTAGTCTGTTCTTTTTTAAGAAAAATACAACAGCATCATCCACAGTTTTAGGCGTTTTTAAAATGTCTTCTTCAGGACTGCGGTAACGCGGATTTTTTACGAAAAATTTATTATAAATAGTCAGACCGCCAAAAATTAGCAGGGACGAGATAACAACTCCACCCATTGCATATAAGAATTTAACTATTGCATTATGCATTGGCGAAGCTGTCGAAGCAGCAGTATTTGCTGTAGTCTGGGCTGTTTGTGCAGCCGAAGCTGCACAATACCCAATATCATTTGTTAAAAAGTATATAATTACGATTAACCCTAATAATGACAGGATTTTAAACGAATTATTCTTCAACTTTTTCCTCACTTTTTTCTTCTGTCTTTTTAGTACGAGGTTTTCTTGCTTTAGAAGCACCTCTGTTTGGTCTGCGTGTTTTTTTAGTTGTTTCTTCTTGAGTTTCCTCAGTTTTTGCTTCTGAAGCTTCTTCTTTTTCAGGAGCTTTTTCTTCTACTTTAGCAGTTGATTTTGGTTCAGCTTTTTCAGTTG
>JBKUMA010000307.1:0-2000 GCA_046955055.1 Candidatus Gastranaerophilaceae bacterium | reverse complement strand
AATATCAAAATTCATTAGACCAGACAAAGTTAATGTACGATTACTATGGTGATACGAGCAATCGCGAACAGTTAAGTTATAACTTGTTGATGAGCCCATCCGCAATGAATAACTATATGCCGATCACAATAACCAACTCCAGCAATCGAGTTATCTTGGATAAGAAGTTAGCGTCTGCGGCACGAGCAGCTGGTATACCTCAAGAGGGTTTGGGCTGTACTCCGTCAACATTGGTGCGTGAAAAGTTTGTTGAAGGATTACTTGCTAATAACGTAATCGATAAATCTCTTGCTGCCAAAATTAATTCTTGTCCTTATAATCCGGGTGCTGGTCTAGGAAGCGATGCAGCGACAAGAACAGAAGTTGTAAATGTTACTCTTGAAGATGTATACAAAAGCATTCGTGAGACTTGCCATGAAAATTATACTGCGAAAAGTGTTTATACAGCTCAAGCTCATGATGCCAAATCTGATTGGCAAACAATAAGTGTACATGCTTTCACATCACCTTCTACAAATAATAAACAAGTTACAAATTGGTCTGATAACGTTAACGGTGGAGCTTATGATACAATGACACTCGCTAATTTAATGAATTTGAACAATTCTGAGCAGCAGTATTTCATAGGTTCAGGAAGTATAAGAAGTGAACAAACACCTGTTACAGCTGTTGGTATGATGCAGCATTATTTAACTGACGATGGCGGATTTGTAGACTGGTTAAAGGAACAATTTGGTAATGCATTGGCTACAGAGGATAGCCGTACGTCAGGTGCTGTAAATTATGCAGCCGAACAGTTAAAAAAGATGTTAACATGTGATAACGGCTATGGTCGTGCATTATATTGGGCCACAAACGGATTTGGGCTGCATGGTGATGACCATAAAAATGATGCTTCAGGTGAAGCAATTTCAAAACAACCTGGATGGGAAAATTTTGGATTTTTTGATTGGGATGACAGAGATACACATACTCAATATGATTATCGTCAATTTTCTGTAGGAGGTTCTGGTCCAAAATATGTTAAACAATTTGCAGATGCAATCGGTACAATTGTACCAAGTGAAAATGGCAGAGAATATGAAGAATATGATACTATGGCAAATACTAATCACATAGGTTTTGTATTTACTGCCGGTAATAAAGGTAAAGATGATGATGGGAATGACCACTCAACAGCTGCTATAAATCTTAATAATCTTGCTAAAGCTTTCTTGACATTTTATGCAAACTTCATGTGCGGATTGGATAAAGTAACTTATGACGTGCACAAAGGAGCTGCTTATGAGAGCCGTCTTGTAACAACAGATGATGATTTTAATTATGATGTAAATCAGACAGTAGTTCTGAGAACAGAAGCAACTAAAGATGTAACGTTCTATGATACTTTATTAAATCAAATTGCTACTGCAGGCTGGACAGAAAACGACGAAATTAGAGATAATTCCTATCTTCAAGAAATGGTTCAAAATGGAATGATGTTTATATCAACTTTGGCAGATGATCAATATTATTACCAGAAGAACTATGCAACCTACAATTACGTACGTGAAGTCACTGACGAAACAGCAGTAGCACAGGCTGAAGCAAAATACAAAACAGAAAAAGAAAAATTAAATTCAAAAGAACAAAAACTTGATTTAAAAATGAAGAATCTCGATACAGAAATGTCTTCATTAACAACCGAATACGATACCGTAAAAAACTTGATATCTAAGAGTATTGAAAAATCTTTCAAACGATACAATGCTTAAGGTGATTATAAATCAGCACTTATAAAGTTTTTCAAAAGTTCTTTGCCGTATTCTGTTAATATTGCTTCCGGATGGAATTGCACACCGTACACAGGCAGGTGCTTGTGCTGTAATCCCATTATTATACCGTCATTTGTAGATGCAGTTATTTCGAGTTCTTCAGGAAAAGTTTCTCTTTTAACTACTAGTGAATGATAACGTGTAGCCGAAAATCCGGGTGAAATATTGTTAAATATTATGCTTGGT
>JBKUMA010000306.1:0-2012 GCA_046955055.1 Candidatus Gastranaerophilaceae bacterium | reverse complement strand
AAATAGGTATTATAGGTTTAGGTTTGATAGGCGGTTCAATTTTTAAATCGCTGAAAGCTCTAAATTATGATGTAATAGCAGTTTCAAAATCACAAAACGGCGAAAACATTTTTAAGTCTTATGACGTCTTGAAAGAATGTGACTTAGTTTTTGTATGCACTGCAATGAATAAAACTATAAACGTTCTTGATGAACTTGAAAACTATCTTCCTGAAACAACTGTGGTTACAGACGTTTGCAGTTTAAAAGAATTTGTCTGCAAAAAAGCAAGAACTTACAAATTTATTCCTTCACATCCTATGGCAGGAACAGAGCATAAAGGTTACGAAAACTCTTTTGAAGGTTTATTCAAAGGTGCCAAATGGATAATAACACCTTGTTTTGGAGAAGAAGGTATTGAAAAACTGCTTGAAATAATTAAGGTTTTAGGAGCTGTTCCAATTATTACAACAGCAAAAGAACACGACGAAGCTGCAGCAATGATATCTCATATGCCAATGGTTGTGGCTCAGGCTTTAATGCTTGCTGCTAAAGACAATCCTCTGGCTTTAGAAATGGCTTCAAGCGGATTTAGAGATATGACACGCCTTGCACTTTCTAACGAAGAAATGGCAAATGACATGGTAACTATGAATCACAAGAACATAGAACAAGCTATTTTAAGACTGTACAAAGCGATTGGCGACCTGACAAACGGCGACTATCAAAACACAATTGCCGAAATCAAATCTATACGTTCAAAAATGTTTTTATAATATATTTTTATCAATCTCTTGTATATTTTCTGTTTACCAATTCATCAGGCAAAAACTGTTGCTTATAATCAGGATTTTCATGAGAATAAACATAACCGATACCAAAGCCGTATTTTTTTGCATCTTTATAATGTGAATCTCTTAAATGCATTGGAGGAGGATAATCCTTTCCGCTTTCTATATCAGATAATGCTGCATCTATTGCACAAACTGTTTCATTTGATTTAGGTGCACGTGCAACATATATTACAGCCTGTGCTAGCGGAATTCTTCCTTCGGGAAGTCCTAGAAGTTCAACAGCCTTGTATGCATTCAGTGCCACATTCAATGCGTTAGGATCGGCATTGCCAACGTCTTCAGCTGAACACGTAATTAATCTTCTTGCAATAAATCTGGGGTCCTCACCTGCTGCTATCATCTTTGCAAGATAATAAATCGCAGCGTCAGGATCAGAACCTCTCAAGCTTTTTTGAAATGCGGAAGCACAGTCATAATGTTCATCTTGAGAATATCTTGTATTACGTTTCTGACATATTTCTTCAATGGTATTTACAGTCAAATTTCTTCTGTTATCTTTTAGAGGACTGGCAAAATATGCGTTTTCTACCACATTCAACGCATAACGTGCATCACCTCTTGCAAGATTAATTATGAAATCAATTGCACCGTTTTCGCAATCCATAGGTAAGTAATTCTTTGCCAGGTATGCAAAACCTTTTTTGATAATAGAACGCATGCTGTCATCATCAATTGAATTTAACCTTATTACCTGAACTCTTGACAACAAAGCCGGCACAACCTGAAATGAAGGATTTTCGGTTGTAGAACCAATCAGAAACAATGTTCCATTCTCCAAATGAGGAAGCAAAGCATCTTGTTGCGTCTTAGAATAACGATGAATTTCATCTATAAATAAAATTGTTTTTTGCCCGCTTCTCAATGCATTTCTGGCATTTTCAACAGCATCTTTAATATCTTTTACACCTGAAGTTACAGCAGACATTTCAATAAACTGTGCATTAGTTTTTGTTGCGATAAGACGTGCAAGAGTAGTTTTGCCGCAGCCTGGAGTCCCCCATAAAATCAAAGAAAATAACCTGTTAGTTTTAAGAAGATTTAACAACGGACTGTTTTGCGAAATAACGTTACTCTGCCCCAAAAATTCATCTAAAGTCTTTGGACGCAATGTCTCAGCAAGCGGAACCTGTTTATTTTGATTTTCCAGTTCTGTAAATAAATTATTCATAGTATAATTGT
>JBKUMA010000305.1:0-2013 GCA_046955055.1 Candidatus Gastranaerophilaceae bacterium | reverse complement strand
ATTTAAGGCTTCATCTACAGAGAAAGCAATCTGGTTTTGTTTTACTAACCTTCTCAGACCAAGCTTCAATGTTGATGCTGCAACGTTTCTGTTATTAAATACAATGATTACATGTACATTTTTACCTTGAAGAGTTAACATTAAGTCTTCAAGTGCAAAAACTGCAGAAATATCCATACTTTTAATGTTAGAGCAATCAAGTACTACGTATTTATTATCCAAAACGTCATCAATTCTTGATGCAACTTGAGCCGCAGAGCCAAAGAAAAGTGCTCCGTCAATGTGCATTATCATAGTTTTATTTTTGAAATCTTCTTCAATATAATCTTCTGGGTCTATTAATTTTACATTTGTCTGCTTTGCTACATTAGCCGCAAAAAGTATAGATGATAATATTACTCCTACTCCTACAGCAAGTATTAAATCGTCAAATACAGTAATCAAAAATACCAGAAGCATTACAAGCAGATCATTCTTTGGAGCAGCCTTAACTACTTTTAAAAACTTGTAATCAATAATACTTATACCTACTTTAATCAATATACCTGCAAGTACAGCAAGAGGAATTTTTGCAGCAACAGGAGCAAAAAATACAATAACTGCCACTAAGAACAGTGAATGTATAACACCCGAAAGTCTTGTTCTGCCCCCGCTTTTAATATTTACGGCTGTTCTCATTGTAGCTCCGCAGCATACAACACCACCGAAAAGAGCTACAACTGTATTGCCTATTCCCTGCCCTATAAGCTCTCTGTTTGAATGGTGTTTGGTTTTTGTTAACGAATCAGCAACCATAGCTGTAAGAAGTGAATCTAGCGAACCTAAAACGGCGAGTGTTAGTGCAATAGGTATAATTGTTTCTATTTCAGAAAGTTTAAAGGTTGGAATTGACAATGCCGGGAAACTTCTTGGAATTTCACCTATTGTAGCGACATTAAATCCCATAAATATTGAAAATGCTGTTACAGCAACAAGTGCAATCAGTGGTGGTGGAATAATATTCCCTATTTTTTTCGGGGTAAAAAATACTATCAGCAGGGTTATTGCTCCAAGTATAATACTCTCAGGTACTATCATTGCAGATGATTTAAAGATATTGATTAACCCTTCAACCGGTGTTCCGTTAAAACTTAGCCCTAGAATAGGATTAAGCTGTAAAAGTATTATTATAGCACCAATACCGCTCATAAATCCTGATATTACCGGATAAGCAACAAAGTTAATAAATTTCCCTACTTTAAATAACCCCAATATAATTTGGAAGATTCCAGAAAGCATTATTGCTGCAAATATCAAATTCGGGTTGGTCGAATGAATTGCATATACGGACGCAATAACAACTGTAAGCGGTCCTGTAGGGCCCGAAATTTGAGTAGGAGCACCGCCAAATATAGAAGCCAATAATCCTACTATGATAGAACCGTAAATTCCTGCTGTCGCTCCTAGCCCGGAAGAAACTCCAAGTGCTATAGCAAGAGGTAAAGCTATTACGCCGGCAGTAATTCCGCCAAGCAAATCTCCTTTAAAGTTAGATAATATCCCTGTTCTCATAATATAAATCCTTAAAATGTCATACAGCTATTTATATACCAGAATTTTTTTTATTTTACAACAATGGAGTAAATTATAGTTACATAATTTAAAACCCCTCAATCCAAATTTGAATTAAGGGGGTTTCAGCGTTCGTGAATGAGGTCTTTTTTAAGGTTATACCAAACCTTCTTTTAAAGCTTTTACTGCGGCTTGTGTTCTGTCATCAACTACAAGTTTTTGAATTATATTGCATACGTGAGCTTTGGCAGTATGTTCTGAGATAGTTAATTCTTGTGCAATCTCATTGTTTGATTTGCCGTCTACAACAAGTTTTAAAACTTCATATTCTCTTTGAGTAAGGTTTGCGTGCTGTTCTTTAAACATTGCCCGCGACATTTGTCTTGGCGGGATAACACCGCAATTCTTTTCTCTTAAAATAGGAACAACCTGTGGGTCAAGCCACATAGCACCATCTTTGAT
>JBKUMA010000304.1:0-2027 GCA_046955055.1 Candidatus Gastranaerophilaceae bacterium | reverse complement strand
CAAAATATCAAAAGAACTTTTTAAAAATACCGGATAGTAAGAATATTCTCTTCTATCTCTGTCTTCAAATGATTACTCAAATATAAAAGAGGTTATAAAAGAACTTGCCGTTGATTTTAATGAAAAGAAAGTTTCTGTATCACTTCCAAGCCAACGTATTGACGGGTTCAACCTTGAACTTGCAGACCTTGTGCAAAGCGTAAGAAAATCAACTATGACACTTGCTCCTGAAGCAGGAAGCCAAAGGCTTAGAGATGTTATAAAGAAAAATATTACTGAAGAACAAATTATGGATGCTGTTCTAACCTTATATGAAAACGGCTGGTCTAAGCTTAAATTTTATTTTATCTGCGGACTTCCAACTGAAACATTAGAAGATATGGATGAAATGGCAGAGCTTTTAAACAAAATTCGTTACCGTACAAGGCTTATGAAAAAAGAAAAAGGCTTAAACCACGGTTTTGAAGTTACCTGCACACTATCAATATTTGTACCGAAACCATTTACACCGTTTCAGTGGCACGGGCAGATGGATTTGGAAAAAGTAACAGAGCACATTCGTTATTTGAAAGAAAAAACAAAACATATTAAAGGTTTAAAAATTAACTATCACGAACAAATTGTTTCACAGATAGAAGCCGTTCTAACCCGCGGTGACAAAGATTTATGCAGATATGTCGAAGCACTTTATAAAAAGGGCTGTTATCTTGATGCCTGGGGCGAATACTTTAACAAAGATATTTGGCTGGAAACAGCAAAAGAATTAGACATTGATTTAGCCGGACTTGCACAAAAAAATTACAAAACAGATGAAGAACTTCCATGGGATTTTATCGATATCGGCGTAAACAAAGAATGGTTTGTTGATGAATACAATAAAGCTTTTGTTGCAGCAGGTTATCAGCCTACATGCGAAAAAATGTGTGTTAACTGCGGAGTTTGCAAAAACTTAAAAGTACATAAAGTATTGGCTAAACCTTACAAGGCAAGTGAAGCTGCTCAAAATTTAAAAATTGTACACAGAGATCCCAAAACTTGTTCATCATATGATAAAGAGATTTATAAATACAGGATTAAATTAACCAAGACCGGAATTTTAAAATACTTTTCTCATCTTGATTGGCAGAACACTTTCTTCAAAGCACTTTCAAGAAGCGACTTAAATGTAGTATTTTCGCTCGGTTACAATCCGTCAATGAAGGTTTCAATGGGTGTAGCACTTCCGCTTTTTGCAGAAAGTGAATGTGAACTTGTTGATATAGAACTATTTGATGACTTAACAGAACAAGAACTCAAACTAAAGTTGGAAAAAGTTCTTCCTGAACAGTCAAAAATAATAAGTATTGTTAAAATCCCAAGAAACACAAAAGCAATTGATATCACTGCAAGTTGGGCAGAATATCAAATAAATATTTTCAATAAAGACCTTTACGATTATGAAAGTTTAAGATATAATACAGACAGAGTTTTATCTTCCGAAGAAATTTTTATCGAGAAGAAAAACAAAAAAGGTTTAATTAAAAAAACAGACATCAAACCGTCAATTAAATCATACAGATTTGAAGATGAGAGTCTGTTCATAATCCTCAAAACGGGGCAAAGCAGTGACATTCCGGCACTTCGTGCAGATGTTTTAATGAATGTAATTGCACCTGATATTGCTTTTAATATCAAAAGGACTCGATTTTTGGATGATGAATTAAAAGAGTTATAAGTTTAATTAAAAGGATTTTTTATGGCAAATGACAAAAACAAAAACGGAAATGTTCAGAACAAAGAACAAAAAATTATTATCGCTGAACGTGATAATATTGCTGCGGTTACAGAAAATGGAAAAGTAACAGACTTTTTTATTCACAGAGGCGATGTTTTATTAGGAGATGTTTATCTGGCAACTGTTGATAACATTTTACCTAGTATTGATGCAGCCTTCGTAAACGTTGGAACAGACAAAATGGGCTTTTTACACGCTCAAGATGTTATGGGTAAAGGCTCTTTAAAAGACAAACTTTCACCAAAACAAAAAC
>JBKUMA010000303.1:0-2038 GCA_046955055.1 Candidatus Gastranaerophilaceae bacterium | reverse complement strand
ACTCGGGGGGGGGGCGAAAATTTAAAGCTCCTGACGCACTTTCTGTCCTCTTGTAAAAAACATAAAAATTGTTATAATGGTGATATGATATATCACGTTAATGAAAATAATCAAAATGCTGGATTGCCATGTCGCTTTGCTCCACGCAATGACTTATTTGCATTTACATTATCCGAAGTTTTAATCACTCTTGGCATAATTGGTGTTGTCGCAGCACTTACAATTCCAACTCTTTTAGCAAAGCATGAAACTAATAAATTAATCAATCAACTTTCAGTTGCATATACAGTTTTAGAACAAGGATTTTCACTTGCTATTAATGATTTGGGTACGGTTGACTCATGGACTGACAAAGATAATAGATTGAATTATATTTACAAAGAAGTTATGCCAAAATATTTTAAGGTGGTAAAAGATTGCGGTACTTCAAATGGTTGTAAGTTGAAGAGTTATAAGAATATTAACGGGACTCCGGCAGCAAGCTATGGCTATTATCAAACTTTTCTGCTTGCTAATGGCATGACCGTCAGTTTTTATCCTGGGCTAGGAGGTTCTTGTACACTAAGAAAAGGTTACTATCCAGGATACGGTTATTGTGCAGATTTTTTTGTTGATGTAAACGGCAATAAGGGACCCAACGTTGCAGGTAAAGATCTATTTTATTTCCAGTTAGGTACAGATATTTTACTTCCCGGTGGAAGTGACAAAGAAGATATTTGGACTATGAAATTTGAAGACCGATGTTCTAATGGTGTTCATAGTGCAATGTGCACAGCCTGGGTTTTGTATAACAAAAATATGGACTACTTGAAATGTCAGGACTTATCGTGGAATGGAAAACACAGTTGTGATGAGTAATTAGTCTTTAGTAATAGTTGAGTTGACTAATGAAGATATTTTCATATTAGAATATCCTTTCTATGTTTAGCAAAGTTTTTTGCACCAGAAGAGAGGATATTTTTATGAAAAGACTTTTTTTACTGATTTTGGGGATGTTTACGCTGATTCAAACAGCAGATGCAGGCATTATTACAAATTTTTCACCGTTTAATAACTATTATAGACAACCTTATTATGGTAATAACAGATACGGCTATAATAACAATTACTATCCTAACAGAAGAGTTCGCAGGTATTATAACAACGCTAATTCTAATTACTATAATAATAACTTTAGAAGACCGTCAAGATATTATAATAACGGGTACAATAATTATGGTTACGGTTACAGAAGACCTGTTGTTATAAACAGAGTTAACCGAATTAACAGTAATAAGCTTGATGCATTTGAAGGCTACGTATCTTATAAAGAAACAAATAATGCAAATTTTACTTATCCTAAGATTACACAGATTGAAAAAACAATTCTGGGTAGAACTTATGAACACCAAGATTTGGATTTACGTTTAAACAGGCTTGAAAAATCAGTATTTAATAAAACATATCCTTCAATGTCTTACGATGAAAGAGTTAATAATATAATAGTTAACTATAATACAAATTCAACAAGCGATATCAATCTAAATAATTTGTCAAGAATTGAGAGTAAGGTTTTGGGCAGAAATTATGCTTTTGACACACCAAAATCAAGAGTTGAAAGAATAGAAGAAAAAATGTTCGGAGCTGTTCAGTCAGGAAATATTTCTGAGCGTTTTGAAACAATAAAACATGCGTCAAAAAATTATAAATCCTATAGTGCATACGCAAACCAGGACCCATACGGAACTTGTTATCAAAATTCTAACAGAGGTTATGCCGCACCTCCTGTTGTTTCAACTACAGGTATAAGAAGTATGTTAGGAAGTATGGGTAACTACTTATGGGGCGGTTATCCTACAGGTTATACTCCTCAGATGGATCCTGCGTATATGGATTACTTTGAAGCAGAACGTGCTATGCAAAATGGCGGAAGCGGAGAAGAAATAGATATGCGGTCAAATACCGGTTATTACAGAAGCAATACACAGCGTCAATCAGGTATGGGAGTTACAATGCTTGATTAACGGTAATTAATTCTCTCCTTTGTTGACTATAAATA
>JBKUMA010000302.1:0-2052 GCA_046955055.1 Candidatus Gastranaerophilaceae bacterium | reverse complement strand
ATATTTGGGTATATATTAAATATATACTAATTGGAGAGAGCTTAATATGAGTATGAACATTGCATCTGTAATGAGTGGAAGCATGTGCATAAACGGAGGCATTGATGCCGAGCATTTGAGGATTATGCGTGAACTTCGAGCATTGGGTATTGAACCTACAGGTGACAAGTTCGCAGATAAAGCCAAATTAGAAGAAGCAAAAAAAGTAAAAAGTGTTCAGCAGGCAAATATCAGTAAAAATAAATCAGGAGAAGAACAGACATCAAAGACATCTTCAAATAATGAACAACAGTCTAATCAGCAAGTTGGGAATGATATGACCGGTGCGAACCAAATTTCTGAACTTAATAAACTATTTTTGCTAAAAAAAGCAGTATAATATTTTAAAGGTTTATGTCTTCTAGAATATATTTTTTAATATGTTTTTCTAATCTTTCCAAAAATAATTGAATATCAGGATGTTTCACTACGTCATTGCAGGAAAAAGTTTCTATCTTGTGCATTCCGCAGTATTGTTGTAATTTGTGCATAGCAATAATTACTTCGTCTATACCTCTTCCGTCGTAAAATTCTCCATATTGAGAAAATGCTTCACAGGGTGAATTCCACGTTAAAGAGTACATATACTTCTTATCTTTTAGTATCCCGCCTTTGCCATATTCCTCACTTGGTCCATAAAAACTTCCATGTTTGTATACGTCATCAATATAACTTTTGAATAATCCAGGGAAGGAAAACCAGTTTATAGGTGTTTGAATAATTATCGTGTCTGCCCAAAGAAATTTATTAATTTCAGTATCTAAATCGTAACCATCTTCAACAATCGTTGTTTGAACTTCATTGTTAGGAGTAATAATTTCAATGATTTTGTCGAAAAGGGTTTTGTTAAGTCTGCCCTGTGCAAACGGATAATATTTATGCCCGTTAATAACTAAAAATTTCATAAGAATATTATAAAAAATACTCACAAAAAATTCATTAGCCATAGTATTAATGTAAATAGCAAAAAATCGTATTTAGGATTTTATTACTATTTAAGTAAAGATGGTCTTAAAGATTATATCTTCTAGAAACTGTTCTTTCTAATATAAAAGAAAATGATAAATAACAATTTACGTTCAGATCTACAAGTGAATCTGTGCATGTATTAAATTTTAATATAATATTACAGATATTATTGGTAAAGACGAAGTTATGACTAAAGTTCGATTGATATAATCTGGCAAAAATT
Source organism: Candidatus Gastranaerophilaceae bacterium (assembly GCA_046955055.1). Classification (GTDB taxonomy): domain Bacteria; phylum Cyanobacteriota; class Vampirovibrionia; order Gastranaerophilales; family Gastranaerophilaceae; genus JBKUMA01. The sequence goes on along the minus strand of JBKUMA010000302.1, from coordinate 821 downwards.
TTCATTCACGGATTTTAAAGCTAGTATGATAAATACAATTGATATGATAAATAAAGTTCCAAATTTAAATAGCAATTATATGAGTGCTGAAAGTAGGCAGAAAGCAGTTGCTATTTTAGGAAGTTCCGCAAGTACAGAATCTATTGAAAAATATTTAAAAGCCAGTTCTGATATTACTCGTCATTTTGTTGAAGAAGGATTTAATATTGTTCACGGATGTGGCAGCCAAGGTATTATGGGTGAAGTTTATAATGCCGCTAAAGATGTTTCAATAAAAGATTCTACAGGTAAACCATTACAAAATCTTGCTATTATTGTGCAACCACTTTGGGGAGATGAAAATCTTCAAGATTGCATTCTTATCGGGAAAGCAAATAGCGAAGCTGAAAGAATTGTTAAATTTACTCAAGTTGCGGATAATTTTGTTATTTTCCCAGGCAGTACAACAACTTTACAAGAAGCATCAACGCTTATCCAAAATAATCGTTATCAAAAATCAAATGAAGTCAAAAAAGTTATCCTATTTGGCTCTGATTTTTGGGAAGGACTTATTTCTCAATACAAAAAGATGTTTGAGATGAATCTTTTGAAAGAAAACCCTATTGGCAAATTGTTTCAAATAGCCAATTCCAAAAAAGAAGTTTTTAAGCTAATTTTAAGAAAATAAATAATACATATGTGGACACAAAGCGGACTTTTTATGACTTTTCATATCTACAAGTTTCCGACTAAAAGTCCTGTTAAAATGCATTTGCATTAAAAAAGAGGGTTTTAAACCCTCTTAAAATGGCGGGAACGACGAGGCTCGAACTCGCGACCTC
>JBKUMA010000301.1:0-2060 GCA_046955055.1 Candidatus Gastranaerophilaceae bacterium | reverse complement strand
ATTCATAACAGCAGATTTTGAATACTTATAAGAATAAACACCTGTTAAATCATCAATAATTCCATTCTGAGTAAGAAGTCTTGAATTTCTTGTTAAAGAATGTTTTAAAGATGCGGTTTTCAGATTGTTTACAGAGCGTATAACCAGTTCGAAATCAGCAGAATTAACTGATGTTAAATCAACAATTCCCGCATCATATGCATTCAGAATAAATTCACCGTCATAGCTGTTAACAAGCAATATAGCTGAAATACTTTCATCAATTTTATTTAGCTCTGAAAGCAGACTGATAGTATTTTTTTTATCTAAATCTTCATGCACAAGAATTATTTCAGGCAAAGCAGATTTATAATTAATCACTGCATCAGCGTAATTTGAAACAATAACACTATCAGTCTTTCTAAGAAAAATTAATTTCTTTACAAGGACTTTTGATAAATTTTCATCATCAGTTATTAATAATATATTGTTTTTATTATTCATAGACTCTTATACTTGAAGATGTTTTTTGATACACAAGAAGCTTCCGCCGGCTCCAAAAAGTATAGCCATAGCAAACATAATTGTTATAACAATATTTTGAGCATATAAAGGCGTCGGCACCATAAAGAATTGATGCATATGAGTTAAACCGTTTTGCACAAAATTCAATGGAATCATTGCAATCACAGCACCTGAGAAACCGTAAAATGCACCCTGCATAATTAACGGAAATCTTATATACCAGTTAGAAACACCCATAAGTCGCATAATTTCAATTTCATCTTTTCTCGACTGAATTACTAGCTGTATTGTGTTGTTAATAATAGTAATTGTCAATATCGCCATTATTATAACGACAAACACAGTTATAGTATTAACAATTTTATTTAACGCTTCTATTTTTTTAGCTAAATCCTGTGCATAGCTCATATCCTCAACGGATTTTAATTGTTTTACATTCTTAAAAACTTCTTCTATATTTTCAGGCTTATCGACTTTAACATGAAGAGTATCAGGAAGCGGGTTATCTATATCAGGCAAATCCATTTCCCTTTTCAAATTAACCCATGATGTTTCTTTAGGAATAATTGAAACATTCTCTACATGAGTGAATTCTTTAATACGTTTTTTTACAACATTAGCATCTGTTCCTTCTTTTAAGTAAACAGAAATTTCAAGAACATTTCCCAGCTCTTTTGCAAAAGAAGAAATCGACATTGCCGATCTGAAAAAAGAACCGAAAATTGTCAAAATTGCAGCCATAGTTGTTATAATAACTAAATTAACTATACCTGTTCTTTGTATATCATGGAAAGTTTCCTTTGTAAGACGGTATAGAATTCTTAATTCACACAACCAATCTTTAGGAATGTGTTTTTTAACTTTCTTTTTTATTTTCATTTTAGAATCATTCATAAGTACCTGCTTGTATATCCCTTACTACTTCACCATTATCAAGAGTAATAACTCTTTTTCTGAAATAATCCACCATCGCATTATCGTGAGTAGAAACTATTACTGTAATACCCCTCTGGTTAATCTGGTCCAAAATCTGCATAATTTCCATAGAGTTTTTAGGGTCTAAGTTACCTGTAGGCTCATCTGCAATTAACAACGGAGGACCGTTAACAATTGCTCTGGCAATACCTACTCTTTGCTGTTCTCCGCCTGAAAGTTCAGAAGGAGTAGCATTCATTTTTTCGTAAAGACCTACAATTTTTAACGCACCAGTTACACGTGCGTTTATTTCACGAGAACTTATGCCCAGAGTTCTGATAACATAAGCAACATTATCATAAACACTTTGATTTTGAAGCAATTTATAATCCTGAAAAACAATCCCCATGCATCTTCTTAAGTTAGGAACTTTGTCATTTGAAAGATTTGCAATATTAATACCGCCGATTGTGACAGTTCCGCTTGAAGGACGTTCTTCGTTATACAAAAGCTTCATCAATGTGGACTTGCCTGCACCTGAAGCACCTACTATAAATACAAATTCGCCTGAAAGAATATCTAAATTTATATTCTTTAAAGCGTAATTATCATTTTTGTATTTTTTAGTAACTGATCTGAAT
>JBKUMA010000300.1:0-2060 GCA_046955055.1 Candidatus Gastranaerophilaceae bacterium | reverse complement strand
ATGCTAGGGTACACCAAAATATAGTGTACCCTTTTTTTTATTATTAGCTTAAGTTATTTTTTATAACAGGCTGTGACTCTTTATTGCTGCATAGAGTTACCAAAAGGTTATTAACCATTTTAGCTTTTTCAACTTCATCAAGTTTAACTATATTGTTTGCACTTAATCTGTTCAAAGCCATCTCAACCATACCTACGGCACCTTCAACAATAGCTTTTTTTGCATCGATAATTGCAGAAGCCTGTTGTCTTTGAAGCATAGCAACAGCAATTTCAGGTGCATAAGCCAAATGTGTAATTTTAGCGTCTACTACGTTAATCCCTGCGACTTTTACGTTTCGTTGTATTTCTGCTTTTAATTTCGCTGAAATCTCTGCACTGTCACCTCTTAAAGATTGAGTTCCGCTTTCTTCAGGAGCGTCATAAGGGTACATTCTAACAATATTTCTTAAAGCAGAATCACTTTGTGCCGCGATAAATGTTTTGTAATTGTCTACGTTAAATATTGCTTTTGCAGTATCTGCAACTTCCCAAATTACAATTATGCCTACTTCTATAGGGTTTCCCAATTCATCATTAATTTTTTGTTTGCCATTGTCTAAAGTCATAGCCTTTAATGATATAGGTACAAAAGGGGTTACGCTTTGTGCAAAAGGGTTCACAAAGTGAAAACCAGCACCTCTGAGTGTTCCGATATATTTACCAAATACTGTCAATACCATTGCTTCTTGAGGTCTTAAAATCTTAAATCCCAGGCATGATATTATGAATGCAGTTATTGCTATCGGAGTTATAAAGGCAAGCCCGATGGAAGCTAGAAGCCATACAAAAAAGCCTAAGAAAATCATTATGAATAACACAAAAAATCCGTTAACAGATACTACTCTTTTTTCTTTTTCTTTACTTTGTATTTCAAGTTCATGAAATTCAGGCTCTGACTTAGGTTTTACTGAGTTACAGTAAGTTTTAAGAAAAGAGATATTATCTGTTACAGGACAAGGCTTTTTCATAAACAACCCGAAATATTTTGAAAGTTCACCGTTATCAAATAATATTCCGTTGCAATCTGAACATTTGTCTACAATTATTCCGTTAAAGTAAACTTTATCCATGTTTTTGCCGCAATCAGGGCAAATTCGTGCATTTTCTTTTACATTTACTTTTTCCATGTCAGCAGGATTGATTAAAGAAGATTTAAGATTAAGCATTTCTCCTATCTTTTGCAAAACTGGAAACTTTACCCATAATGCTTTGCAAGATTTGCAGTATTGTATATTCAGATCGTTAGATTTAAATGTATTCATTTCAATGTTGCATTTTGGACAATTCATATTTACCCCCTCAATTCTTAATTCACTTATGCACTAATTAGAGATTTAGCAAACTCAATTGATTGTTCGTTAATATCTCCACCGGCAAGTTCTGCAAGTGCTTTTATTCTGTTTTCCCCTGTTAAAACGTATACTTCTACTTTAGTTTCATCACTTTGAGATTTCCTTACGTAGAAATGTTTGTCTGCTTTTGAAGCAATAATTGCTTGGTGTGTTATTAAAATTATTTGATGATATTTGGAAAGCTCTACAATTTCGTCAGCAACACTTTGTGAAGCTTTTCCTGAAATGCCTGTGTCTATTTCATCAAATATAACAGTATTAATGTCATCGCTCTGTGCAAATATTGATTTGATAGCAAGCATGACTCTTGAAATTTCTCCGCCTGAAGCTACCTTTGCAAGCGGTTTTAAATCTTCTGATACATTTGTCGAAATCATAAATTCAACATTATCAATACCGTCAGAAGATAAATCCTTTTTCTCAATTGCGATTTTAAATCTTGCTTTCGGAAGTTCAAGATGTTCTAATTTTTCCTGTATCAGAACAGAGAGTACATCTGCAAAATTGTGTCTTTGTTCGCTTATGACCTTTGCTTCTTCTTCAAGTTCAGATTTGAAATCTTTTATTTTTGCTTCAAGTTCTTCAATATTTTGTGTTGAAAATTCTATTGCAGAAAGTTCCTTTGACAAATTATCAAATGTTTCTAATACACTTTGCAGTGTTCCGC
>JBKUMA010000299.1:0-2068 GCA_046955055.1 Candidatus Gastranaerophilaceae bacterium | reverse complement strand
GGCTAATATTTTTAACTTATGTATGCGTTCTTAAACATTCTTACAGATATTATTTCTTTGTTGATTTCAGAATAGTTCTGTTCACATTTATTATTATGCTTGTAGGCTTTGGTATAAGTCTTGTAAACGCTAAATTGAACACTAAAGAAATTGGTTTATTATTCTTATATCCTATCTACTCAATATGCCATATTATCAAAAACTTACCTCCTGTAAGGGCAATAAGAAATAAAATTCAAAACAGAGAAGAACTTCCGGAAGGAACTGAAAAACTTGCAATTGAAGCTTTTGTTATGAACGGCAACAGAGAACTTCCTTGCAGATTGGAATTTATTTCAGAAAGCGGACTTTCTAAAGTTAAATTTATGTATAAAAATAAGAAATTTATTACAGGCAAACACCTTAGAATGATAGACGCTTTGCAAGAATTAAAAATGAAACTTAATGATTACGGATTTATTCTAAAAATTTGTAACTGCTGTGCTAATTTCACATCTTGCGTTGACGGTTCAACAAACATGCTTAAAGGTTTTTGTAACAGCTCTTATCCTAGCCCTTCAATCAAAGAACCTAAGCCGACAACTATTTGGAATTCTTGTAACGAATTTGTTCCGTCAAAGGTTAACAGTTTGATTGAAGATATGGTTGAAGCTAGCGAAGAATAATATCTTTTGAAACAATTTCGTTCAACATATAAAATGAACCGCATATAATTGTTAAAGTATTTTCTTCATAAGGCAAATCATCCAAAGATTTAAAAGTATGAGAAGGATATTCACAAAACTCTTGTAACTCTTTAACAGTACAAGAGTTTTTGTTGTTAAAATGATAAAAATATATTTCGTCATTTTTGGTGAATAGAATTTTCATCATCTCTTTATAGTCTTTATTATTTAAACATCCAAATACAAATCTTCTTTTCTTATCTGGGAAATAATAGTCAAGGCTTTCTCTTAACGCTATTGCTCCATTTGGATTGTGAGAAGCATCGATAATTAAATTTTTGTCTTCAACATACTGAAAACGACAAGGATGCTTTACTGACTTTATACCCTCGATAATATCTGTTTGCGGTATCTGCGGAAATACAAGTCTTATGGCTGCAAGAGCAAGCGACAAATTATCTTGTTGGAAAGTGCCTTTCAATGCCAGTTCAGAAGTATCTTCATAGGGAGATACCATCATAAACAGAGAATCGCATTCATCTGCCTTATCCCTGATAACCTCATACCCTTCACAGGTAATAACAGGACAATTATTTTTAATTATTCCTGCTTTTTCAAATGCAATTTCTGATAAAGTTTTTCCTAGTCTTTCTGTGTGGTCCAAATCTATATGAGTAATCACAGAACACAAATTTTCTTTTATAACGTTTGTAGCATCAAATCTTCCGCCTAATCCGGTTTCCAAAACAACAACTTCAACATTATTGTCATAAAAATACTTAAACATAACTGCTGTTAATACTTCAAATTCAGTCAGGTGAATATCATTTTTATCAGCTGCTTCACAAACTTCAAAAACATATTTTGTAAAATCTTCTTTAGAAATATCAACCCCGTTAATTTTAATTCTCTCGGTATAATCAAAAATATGCTGACTTGTATACAAACCGACTTTTTTGCCTGCCTTATCCAGAACAGAAGCTATAATTGCACAAACAGAACCTTTTCCATTTGTACCTGCCACATGAATACACTTTAAATTGTCCTGCGGGTTGCCAAGCAATTGAAGAATATCTGTTATTCTATCTAAACCCAGATTTATATAAAATTTTCCTTGAGAAGTCAATAAATTTACTGCATTATCGTAAGTTTTTTCCATATTCTTACGTTAATCCAAAGAACGCTTTTTTTCAAGCAAGTTTAAAACTTGAACGGATAATCATCATTAATCTTCCAGCCATCAACCATTATCAAGGCAGAACAAGCTTCTCCAGCATTATAATATGCCCAATCTTTTGCTCCTGTTTGACAGGCAGCATTTTCCCTAGGGTTTAACAAATCATCTCGTGTAAAATTTCTGTATACGTAATTTACAGGTGGATTATAATCATGAGGTATGTAAG
>JBKUMA010000298.1:0-2075 GCA_046955055.1 Candidatus Gastranaerophilaceae bacterium | reverse complement strand
TAGATGAAGTTAAAAATATTAAAAAAATATATTTATATGCAGTTTCAAGAACTATTGTTGAAAAAGTTATTGAAAGACTGGACTTAAAGGCTGAAATTACGAGAAACTTGGATGATGCTGATATTGTAATTGCACATAAGAATTTTGCAAAAGGCGGTGCAAAAATATTAAGTACGGCAAATGATTACAGACTGCAAATATTTTTTATAAAAACGAATTCTATGGCACAAATTCAAAAAGTCTTGAAAGATGCGTTGCAGATAACAGAGGCTTCTGAAACTTTGCAGGGGTATTATGATGATGCTGAACGTGCTCTTGATGAGGCGAAAGCGGCTATTAACAAAATTCTTGCCGGTGCAAAACATGTTGAATTAAATCCGCAAAATCAACACATTAGAAAGTTACAGCACGAACTTGTTGAGCAGCATAATTTGGAAAGTGAAAGTGTTGGTGAGGGAAGCAACAGGCACTTAAAAATTATTGGCGGAATAGATTTTGAAGCTAAAAAACACGGTTAGATTTTAAATATTATAGAAAAGGGCAGGTTGTTTTATTTCAAAAAATGTTTATAATAATTATAGTTAAAAGGAGTGATTATTATGAATAAAATTGAAATTTACACAACACAAACTTGCCCGTTTTGTATTAAAGCTAAAAAACTGTTGTCAACATTAGATTTGAACTATACAGAGCATAATGTTGAAAATTCATTTGATGAAATGACAAAAAAGCTTTCTGAAAAGTTTAACAAATCTATTTCTACAGTACCTCAAATTATTATTAATGATAAATATGTTGGTGGATATACTGATTTGGAAGCGTTATATAAAAGCGGCAAATTAAATGATTTCTTAAATTAAAAAAAAGACCTGAGTTTTTCTCAGGTCTTTTTTTATTTTGATGTGTTATGCTCCTATTTGCATCCTAAAGGTCCTTTGATGTCTTTAGCATGTTTGAATTCGATAACCGCTTGTGCTGCAGCCAATCTAGCTTGAGGAACTCTGAACGGTGAGCAAGAAACGTAGTTCAAACCAATTCTGTGGCAGAATTTAACTGATTCAGGATCACCGCCGTGTTCTCCGCATATACCGCGTTTCAAGTGAGGTCTTACTTTCAAAGCTTTTTCTAAAGCTATTTTCATTAATTGACCTACACCATCCTGGTCTAATGTTGAGAATGGGTTAGCAGGAAGAATTTTTTGTTCAATATATTTTTGTAAGAATTTGCCTTCTGCGTCATCTCTTGAATAACCAAATGTCATTTGTGTTAAATCGTTAGTACCAAATGAGAAGAATTCTGCATATTCTGCAATTTCGTCAGCTGTTAAAGCAGCACGAGGAATTTCAATCATAGTACCGAACATATAGTCAACCACTACGCCTTTTTCGTCCATAACCTCTTTTGCTACTGTTTCTAGCTGGCATTGAACAGTTCTTAACTCATTGACGTGTCCTACGAGAGGTATCATGATTTCTGGTTTTACATTTAAGCCTTCTTTTTTCAAATCACAAGCCGCAGAGAAAATCGCTCTAACCTGCATTTCATTGATTTCAGGATAAGTTAAGCCTAAACGGCAACCGCGTAAGCCCATCATAGGGTTAGATTCAGCCATAGATTCAACTATATTAAGCATCTTTTCGTCTTCTTTATAGTCTTGTCCCAAAGCTTTTTTAGTAGCAACAGTTGCAATTAATTCTTCTTTATTAGGCAAGAATTCATGTAATGGCGGATCAAGAAGTCTTATTGTCATTGATTTTTCGCCAAGAGCTTTAAACATTGCATAGAAATCACCGTATTGCATAGGAAGTAAGTGGTCTAACGCTTCTTTTCTTGCTTCCGGAGTTCCTGCTATAATCATTTTTTGAACCCAAGGCAATCTGTCAGGATCCATGAACATGTGTTCTGTACGGCATAAACCAACACCTTCCGCACCTAATTCAAGAGCTTTCGCAACGTCATTTGGAGTATCAGCATTTGCTCTTACTGCAAGAATTTTTATTTCATCAACCCATTGGAATAATTTTTTGAAATTATCATCCATTGTAGGTGGTATTAAGTGAACAGAACCTTCCATA
>JBKUMA010000297.1:0-2111 GCA_046955055.1 Candidatus Gastranaerophilaceae bacterium | reverse complement strand
CCTATTATTCTTTATCTTTTATATTATAAACGATTTTTTTCATTTTTTCAAGATAAAAAAAGCACTCCTTAAAAAGAAGTGCTTTTTAATATTTCGCTTATAAAATTAAGAAACTAATTCTTTAACTTCAGCTGCAAAGTTTTTAGGATCTAATTTTAAACCAGGTCCCATAGTTGTAGCCAGGTAAACTGATTTAACAAAAGTACCTTTAGCAGAAGCAGGTTTTGCTCTTAAAATAGCATCTGCAAGAGTTGCATAGTTTTTAAGCAAATCTTCTTCACTGAATTCAACTTTACCGATAGGGCAGTGAATCATACCTTGTTTATCAGCACGGAATTCAACTTTACCAGCTTTAGCATCTTTAACTGCTTTTGCAACATCTAATGTTACTGTACCTGTTTTAGGGTTTGGCATTAAACCTTTAGGTCCAAGAACTCTACCAAGTTTACCTAACATACCCATACAATCAGGTGTAGCAATCAATGTATCGAATTCAAACCAGCCGCCTGAAATTTTATCGATAATTTCTTCAGCACCTGCAAAATCAGCACCTGCGTCTTTTGCTTCAGTAGCTTTAGTACCTTTTGCTATAACACAAACTCTTACAGTTTTACCTAAACCAGCAGGTAATACAACTGTTGAACGAATTTGTTGATCAGCTTGACGTACATCGATACCTAATCTCATATGGCATTCAACTGTTTCGTTAAATTTAGAAACTTCTTTAGAAATTTCTTTTAGTTTTTTAATAGAATCAACTGCTGTAGCCGGTTGTACAAACCCTTCCAGCATTTGTTGCATTTTTTGTTGTTTTTTAGTTAATTTTGACATTTTTAATTCCCTTTCATGGTATTAGCGTGTTTTTTAAAAACACTTCCATTATTCTTTTACTGTAACACCCATAGCTCTGCAAGAACCTTTAATCATTTTTACAGCAGCTTCTAGTGTTGTTGCATTTAAGTCATTCATTTTTATTTTAGCGATTTCTTCAAGTTGTTCTTGAGTAATTTCACCAACTTTATCTTTGTTAGGAACTGATGAACCTTTAGGCAAGTTTAAAGCCTTTTTAATCAATACAGGAGCCGGTGGTGATTTTACGATAAATGAAAAACTTCTATCTTCGTAAACATCAATAACAACCGGGATAATGTATCCTGCTTGAGATTCAGTTTTAGCATTAAATTGCTTACAAAAATCCATGATGTTAACACCATGTTGACCTAAAGCCGGACCAACTGGTGGTGATGGATTTGCTTTTCCTGCTTCGATTTGAAGCTTGATTTTTCCTACTACTTTTTTTGCCATTTTTTTCTCCTTTTGTGGTACTAGCGGTTTTTTCTACATGAAAAAATCCTTCCACATTATTTGTACTGTATTCTTAATATATTAAAGTCTATTTATTTGCTTTTATTCGTGTTACGCACGTAGCCCTGTCGAATATATTGATTAGAGCTTGTTGATTTGTTTGTATTCAAGTTCAACAGGAGTTTCACGTCCGAAGATTGAAACGTTAGCACGAAGTTTCGATTTATCAGGGTAAACTTCAATGATATCAGCGATGAAGTCTGCGAACGGACCGGAAATAATTCTAACTTTATCACCTGCTTTAACATCAAGTTCAATTTTTTGAGATTGAGATGATGAGCGGTTAATAATCTTTTTGATTTCGCTGTCACGTGCAGGAATAGGCTTCTTAGCTGATCCTACGAACTTAGTTACACCTGAAGTGTGTCTTACAACATACCAGCTGTCTTCATCCATAATCATTTCAACAAGAACATAGCCCGGAAAGATTTTTTCTTCTCTTTCTTGTTTCTTTCCGCCTTTAATTTGAGTAACAGTTTTTTGCGGAACTTCAATTCTAAAAATCTTGTCACCCATGTTCATGTATTCAATACGTTTTTCAAGGTTGACTTTAACCTTGTTTTCGTAACCTGAATAAGTATGAACGATATACCAGCGTTTTTGAGCTTTTTTAGCTTGTTTTTCTTCTGATTCAACTTCTTCTTGGATAGCTTCCATAGCTTTATCCTCGTTAAGTTGTTCTTCCATAGATTTTTCTTTCTTAGTCATAAGCCACCTTATCTTATGTTACTTGATTAAACCAAGTA
>JBKUMA010000296.1:0-2117 GCA_046955055.1 Candidatus Gastranaerophilaceae bacterium | reverse complement strand
CTAAATCCCTATGCAGCTTTCTGTGCTGAAATCCGTCATCCAAAACTATCTTTGTAACCCCGTATTTTTCAATAGCATATTGGGCTGCTTCATAGCGATTTTTGGAAGTTATTACAATAGCACCAGGTGTATTTTCTGCAAGCCAATATGGTTCGTCACCCGAAAGTTGTGCATTGTAGTATGTTTTTTTACCGTCAGAAATCACATTTATATTTTTATTAGATAGTTGTCCGCCATAACCACGGGAAATAATGGCGACTTGTTCACCTTTTTCTATAAAGTATTTTGCAATTTGTGAAACAACCGGAGTTTTGCCAACGCCGCCTGTTGTAATATTTCCGACAGAGATAACAAATGCCTCTACTTTTTTAGGCTTAATTATGTTTTTGTCATATAACTTGTTTTTTAAACTGCTTCCTATTCCGTAAAATATTGAGCCAAATTCAAGAAGTTTAACAAGTATACCTTTTGCCTCTTTATTGTAGTGGATTTTTGTAATTTCTGTTTTTAAATTTTTCATACTTATAGCCCTTGAGAAAGTTAAAATATTGTTTTGAAATACCAGTCTTAGCTTTTGTCAGAAGCCTATTAAAAATAATATTTTAACTAAAAATTAAAACATCAACCTGAACAATAAAAATCTCTTATTGAGTTTTTCAGAGAATTTTCTTAAGTTGCAAGTTGTTACTTTAGTATCTTCAATAATTGTTTGCAACTCTGTTTTCTTTTCAGGTGTAAGTCTGTTAACTGTATCCAATGTTGTGGATATATCTGTCATAGCAGTATTTACACTTGCAACAGCTCTGTTAATATCATTTTTTAACTGATCGTCTTTAGTCAGTGAATTTACGTATCCGCTTATTTCATTAACGTTATGGGTAATTTCTCTGAAATCTGCAGCCATTTTTTGAGCTTCATCTTCATTGCCGAATAATTTATTTAAGTTTTGAGATAATTTATCAACAGAGTCTGCTGTAGAATACATTGTTGACTTAAATTGAGGATCTCCAATTACTGAATTTAAGTTGTATGACAATTGATTAAAGTCAGTGGTAGCTTTATCCATCATAACCATTAACTGATTTAAATCGCCTTTAGAACATTCAATTAGTTCACTCAATTTGCCCATTGTAGCACTTGTTTGTCCAGTTAAAGAGTTAATGTTTTTAACAGACATTTTTAACTCAGCAATGACTTCATCAGACAATATATCGTTAATCTTTTTATTTGTTTCTGTTAAAGATTCTGCTGCTCGGTATTGCCAATCCATGAAGTCAGCAATTCTCATAGGTTCCACTATTGTATATGGCGATGTTTGCTTAGGGTATGGCAAAGTAACGTCATCTAATGTTGATATTCTAAGTTTATTGGTATTATCAGTTTTTATAGCTTTACCTTTTAAGAATTCGGGAACTATTAAGCCCGGCAAGTTGATATAATAATCAATTTTATATGCATAATTGGTTTGGATAGTATCTTTTAAGTTATAAGGTATAACATCTTTTGATACAACTTCAATATTCTTAATTTTACCTACATCATAGTATTGGTCATCCAATCTCATTTGAACAGGATCATCTTTGTATAAAATATCTTTATTCAGCATAGGGATATAAACTGTTCTAGTTTTTGGAGGTGTAACTTCTAAAAACAATTCACCGATTAAACCTGTCTGTTGGATTGAAAACATAGAAGCTTTCGGAATTTTAATGTTAGGTTCTGTAATAACAAACTTAACTTTTACATAGCTGTTTTCGCCGTTAATCACAGGTACAATTTCTTCTACCTGTCCGACTCTTAATCCCATCATCTGAACTCCTGCACCTGGACGCATGCCGTTTACATCTTTGAACTGAACTTCAATTCTGTCAGCAGATGAAAAAGATCTTCCCTTTACCCTCAAAACTACGCCCAGTAGTAAAACTAAGGCTAATAGAGTTAAAAGACCTACTTTGAATGATGATGAGAATTTCATTGATAACCTTTCCGTTATGTAAAATTTACATCATAATTGTAGCAGAGAAAAAACTATATTGCAAAAAAATAATATTTTTTGTTATTAAAGATAATTGGCTAAAATGTTTCTAACATAATTTTGTGTTTCTTTATAAGGAGGA
>JBKUMA010000295.1:0-2133 GCA_046955055.1 Candidatus Gastranaerophilaceae bacterium | reverse complement strand
TACCTAAACCGTTCAAAATAACTCTTAAAGGTGATTTTCTAACTTTGTTAGCATTTCTTGCAATACCGATAGCACCTTCAGCAGCAGCGAAAGATTCGTGACCTGCTAAGAAACAGAAACATTGAGTTTCTTCTCTTAACAACATAGCAGCAAGGTTACCATGGCCTAAACCAACTTTTCTTGTATCACCAACAGAACCTGGAATACAGAAAGCTTGTAAACCTTCACCGATAGCTTCAGCAGCATCAGCAGCTGATTTTGTACCTTTTTTAAGTGCAATAGCAGCACCTAAAGTATAAGCCCATACAGCATTTTCAAATGCGATAGGTTGAATACCTTTAACAATAGCGTCAACATCAATACCTTTAGATGCACAAAGTTCTTGTGCTTCTTCTAAAGATTTGAAACCGTATTCAGGTAAAATTTTATTTAATTTTGCTTGACGTCTATCTTGTCCTTCAAATTTAATACTCATTTTTTATTTCCTCTTAATTTTACTCTACTCTTGGATCAATTTTCTTAACTGCATCAGCAAATCTGCCGTATGTACCGGTGAATTTTTCCAAAGCTTCTTTAGGGTCAACACCTTTTTTAACAGCTTCCATAAATTTACCAAGGTTAACAAATTTGTATCCGATAACTTCGTTATTTTTGTCTAAGCCAAGTTCAAGAATATATCCTTCAGCAACTTCTAAATATCTTGGTCCTTTTTGTTTAGTTGAGAAAATTGTACCAACTTGAGAACGAAGACCTTTACCTAAATCTTCTAAGCCTGCACCAACAGGAAGACCGTTTTCAGAGAAAGCTGTCTGAGTTCTACCGTAAACGATTTGCAAGAATAATTCTCTCATTGCAACGTTAATAGCATCACAAACCAAGTCTGTATTCAAAGCTTCCAATAAAGTTTTACCAGGAAGAATTTCACCAGCCATAGCTGCAGAGTGAGTCATACCTGAACAACCCAATGTTTCAACTAAAGCTTCTTGGATAATACCGTCTTTAACATTAAGAGTTAATTTACAAGTACCTTGTTGAGGTGCACAGCATCCACATCCGTGTGTAAGACCTGAAATATCTTTAATTTCCTTACATTTTGTCCAATCACCTTCTTGAGGAATTGGAGCAGGTTCACCTTTAACGCCGCGTTTAACACAGCACATTTGTTCTACTTCGTGTGTAATTTGTATACGATCCATCATAATCTTTTCTACTCCCTTCAGGTTATATACAAGACTATTGTACGTGCTGAAAGGGCTTAGTCAAGGTATTAATTGTTACCAGTCACCGCCTTCTTTTTGCCATTGGGCACGAACTTCTTCATAAGGCAAATGAAGGTAATCCATATTATGATGTCTTACAATCCAGAATCCGCAAGATATGCCGTTATGCCACGAATTTACACCTTTTGTAGCATTGCAGTATTCCGAAATATCTGTCCACCAACGTTGGTAAAACCCTGGTTTTATACGCTCAGGCTTCAAAGGATCGAAGTTAAAAACAAATTGATCCTTGCCCAATACATTAGGTCCTTTTTTCGAATTAAGATCAACCACAAAATCACCGTTAGCATAAGCCAAGACAATACATTCACCAGACTTCAAACTTACTGCAGGTTTGTGGGTTAACTCACCATTATAGTTAGAGGAATAAGGCTCCCCACCAAGATTTGATGAACTTTTAGGCCAGCAGTTCGTCTTACCGTCCCAATTCCAATCTGCAGGTAAAAAAGCCTCATTAACTTGAATATATGGCTTAATCATATATTCATATAAATTTTTTCTTTGTGAAAGTGAAGTATCAGGCTTGCCATCCCCTTCATTTATTGTAATCACAGCACCTGACCAATTTTCAAACGTACCATATTCAGCCTGCACATGCCTGTAAGCATTTTCAAGCAGCGAATAAACCCTTAAATAAGATGTTACTAATTGTTTTTCTTGATATTTAGTAATCAAAGAAGGCAAAGTCAAAGCCCCAACAACACCAATTACACCGAGGGTAATTAAAACCTCTGCAAGCGTGAAAGCTGCTCTGTAATTGCGAGACGATAGTAGTGGAAATCCAGCTTTTTGACTATCATTGTGATACTCCATATCACCATTATAACAGTTTTTATATAATTTACAAGGGGTT
>JBKUMA010000294.1:0-2142 GCA_046955055.1 Candidatus Gastranaerophilaceae bacterium | reverse complement strand
GTAATAACGGGATATACGCCTTCGGCACCGAGTTCAGTAGCTTTCTCAATGATAATTGACTGAGCATCGCTCCTGAGCGGACTTTCCGCAAGATATAATCCAAAATTAAGGTTTCTATTAGACTTATAAGAATTTTCAACATTTACCAATACTTCTTTGTTAGTAACATCTTCAACAACAGTTTCGTATTGAATTTGATTTTCGTCAATTAAAAGAAGCCTTTCCCCTTTTTTAATCCTCAAAGACTTTGCTATATGCTGGTAATTTTCCTTATCAGAAATAGAAATTTTACGATTGTTAACTTCTTTTGAATTAATAAAAAAATGCGGCATTCTTATAAACCTCTCTATATTTATATTACAACAAAATCATAAATATTTATTAAAATTTGTATTAAAAAGTGGCAAAAAATTTTATTTTGAAGTATTATAACGGTAGTAGAAAACAGTTACCCGTTACGGAACAAAGGGGATAAAGTGGAAAACAAGAATAACAAAAATAACGAGATGGTAATAGGCATACCACGTGCAATGTCTTTTTATCATAACTATCCGTTTTATTACGGATTCTTTACTGATTTAGGTATAAAAATAGTTTTATCAGACGTTACAACCAAACAGACTATGTCTAAAGGTTCATCACTGGTTGTTACTGAAACCTGTCTGCCTATTAAAGTATACATTGGACATGTGCTTAACTTAATTGAAAAAGGTGTAGACAAAATTTTTGTTCCGTCTATTCAATCTATTGCACCTAAAATTTACAATTGCTCTAAAATCAGAGGACTACCTGACTTGGTAAGAAACGTTGTAAAAAAAGATTTTACTATGATTGAAGCAACCCTTGATAAATCAGAAAAAAATCAAGGTTTATATGAATTCTTAGCTGAAACAGTTGCTCCATTCGGGATTACTGATATGGATAAGATTAAAAAAGCATCAAAAGCAGGCTGGAGAACATTCAATAACTTCCATATTATGTCAAAATCCGGTATGAGTTACAAAAAAGCTATGAATTACGCTTTACAAGGCAAAGTATTCATTGAAAGCCAAACTAAAGAATTCCCGATTTCTATTGCATTGATTTCTCATGGATATAATATTTTTGATGAAAGAACTTCAATGAAAGTATTTGATAAACTTGAAGCTATGGACGTAAGAGTTTACTCATCACTTCAATTATCAAATGAACAAATGGATGACGGCATCAAAGCTTTGGGTCAAGAAATGTATTGGGCAAATGAACATGAAATGACAGGGGCAGCAGGACATTTCTTAAAAGATAACAAAGTTGATGGTATAATTACAATCACAGCATTTGGCTGCGGACCGGATTCGTTGATGGTAGAAAGAATTACCAGAAAAGCAAAACGCTTTAACAAACCACTTTTAAACCTTACAATTGATGAACAAACAGGTGAAGCTGGTTTCATTACACGTTTAGAAGCTTTTGTTGATATGTTATTCCGCAAAAAACGTGCTAACATAATTAACAAAATAGAAATCAACGGTGAAGGTTCTTACATACCTAACACTAATTATATTGAGACTAAAAAATAGTCGTTAGAGATATTATATAATAACTGAAAATAACCGTCTTTATTAAGGCGGTTATTTTTTAAGTTAATAGTTCATTTTACCCTCAGTTATAACTCTATATGCACAGCTGTATCCGGCTTTATCTTTATCACAGGTATTTCTGTGATCAATCTGAGCACCTGTACGAATAATTTCATCAATATATGGAAGTATTTTACCGCTCTTATCTTTCTTCATATATAAAATGAATAGATCTCGACCTAGTTTATTAGGACCTTTCACTCCGTTAACATCAATTAAAAAAGTTATATCAGGTGCTTCCCAAGTAACAGAATTAAATGTAACGCTAAAACGTATCCCCAAAATTGTACCATCCTTCAAAACAAATGGATAACTATATACAAAAATAGGAGCACCAGTACTACCTAAAGCTTTAGCAGTTTCTTTACCTGTTAAATCGATGTAATTAGGTATCTTAATTCCATTACAGAAAGTTTGATCACCATAATAAAGAGCTTTATTTCCTGAACAATAAGGTTTTAAGTGGTTTCTAAAAGAGTTTACAATATAATCGTTTGCAGAGTTATCTGAATCTAAATTAGAA
>JBKUMA010000293.1:0-2187 GCA_046955055.1 Candidatus Gastranaerophilaceae bacterium | reverse complement strand
TTCAAAATATTGTTTTTCTACCAGCTATAAAACACCAACAGGAAAAAATGCACCTTATTGGCTGAATAAAGGTACTTTATTCATGTTAAAAGATGGCTCATCCTATAGCTTATATACTACAGTTGATGGTCGTTGGTGTGTAAATGAAACAACTGATTATGCAAATCATTGTGGATTAATCACAGTTGACACTACAGGACCATCAGGTCCTAATGTTGCAGGAAAAGATTATATCAAGTTTAAGATAACAAAAGATGGTGTATTACCTGTAGGGCGTAAAAATGATAGACATTCACAGTCATTTGAAATAGGGTGTTTACAAGATTTTTATAATTGTACTGCTTGGATGCTTTATAACGATAATATGGATTATTTGCATTGTCCTGAAAAAATAGGTTGGGATAAAGCTAATAGTTGTAAAGACTAATTGAATTCAAAGATTTTGCTGCTCTAATGTTATATCGAAACTTATACAGCAGCAGGTTCTGCTTGGTTTGAATCCATAGAACGTATGTCTACTTCAAGTCTGTCAGGGAAAGCTTT
This sequence comes from Candidatus Gastranaerophilaceae bacterium, assembly GCA_046955055.1. Taxonomy (GTDB): domain Bacteria; phylum Cyanobacteriota; class Vampirovibrionia; order Gastranaerophilales; family Gastranaerophilaceae; genus JBKUMA01. The sequence continues at coordinate 1,644 of JBKUMA010000293.1, read as the reverse complement.
TTTAAGTCTGTTAACAAGTTCATTTGATGAATTTACCCAGAATATTGAAGATGCCAAAATTTTGACTTCTCCTTCAAAGTCTTTTATTTTGAAAGTAACCGGATCAGAACCTGCATGTTCACATAGAAGATTTTTTAACAGAACAACTTCCTCAAACTTGAAATCATCTTTCAATGTAATTGTAAAAATGTTCGAATTATCAACGGTTTTTACGGTTTCTACAAGTAGAACAGGCGGTTCATCATCACTTCTACGACTTACTTTGCCGGAAATGATAACACGCTGTTCATTTTCTAAAAAGCTTCCGTATTCTGCTATTTTACTGTTAAATGCTATGACATCAATTTTACCGGATAAATCTTCAATGGTTACAAACCTTATAAATTTAGTCGGATCTTTCTTTGTCGGAATTTGTTTCGTAGCAGTTACAAGTCCGCATATAGTAACAATTTTATCGTTAGGAACTTCTGCAATTTCTGTAATTTTATGTGTCATTAAGAAAGGCAGTTTATCTCTAATTGTAGATAGCGGGTGGCTTGATACGTAAAAGCCTAAAAATTCTTTTTCAAACATCTGCAATTGTCTTGCATCATATTCTTCATCGCTTCCCGCAAGTTGGAATTTAGCTTCTTCAATAGCAGATGTATCTCCAAGCATATCAAATAAACTGCCTTGACCTGATTCTTTCGCCTTGGCTTCTTTTGAAGCAGTTGCAGTTATGTATTCGATATTATCCATTAATTGTTTACGGCTTTTTTCTATGTTAGCAAAAGCACCGGCTTTTATTAATCCTTCCAGGGTCTTTTTATTACAGCATTTAGAATCTGCACGTTTACAGAAATCATAAATAGAAGTAAAATCTCCGTTTTCCTCCCGTTCTTGTATAATTGATTCAACAACGCCTTCTCCGACTTGCTTGATTGAAGCGAGCCCAAATCTTATATCGTTGCCGTCAGGTGTGAATTCTGCATAAGACTTATTAATGTCTGGAGGCATTACCTTAATACCGTTTTTCTGTGCTTCTTCAATATAAAGCTGTGTTTTTTCCTGATCACCGGATACACTTGTCAGAAGTGATGCCAAGTATTCAATCGGGTAATGGCATTTCAGATATGCTGTCTGATATGCAACGAAAGCATATGCAGCAGAGTGAGATCTGTTGAAACAGTATTCAGCGAATTTTTCAATTTGTTCAAACAAAGCGGTTGCGTCTTTAGAAGACATGCCGTGTCTAGCCGCACCTTCAACAAATTTACCTTTTTGTTGAGCCATTTCATCAAGTTTTTTCTTACCCATCATACGGCGAACCATGTCCGCTTGTCCTAATGTGTAGTCAGCCAAAACCTGGAATACCTGCATGATTTGTTCTTGATAAACAATTGTTCCATATGTATCTTTAAGTACAGGAACAAGACTTGGATGCGGATAAGTAATTTCTTTACGTCCGTGCTTACGTTCAACAAAGTCATCTACCATGCCTGCCTGTAGCGGACCTGGGCGGAATAGAGCTACCAGGGCACCTAAATCTTCAAAAACGTCAGGTTTCAAATCTTTTACAAGTTTTTTCATGCCTGATGATTCAAGCTGGAATACTCCATCAGTATCTCCTTTTATAAGCATGTCGTATGTTGGCTTATCGTCCAG
>JBKUMA010000292.1:0-2202 GCA_046955055.1 Candidatus Gastranaerophilaceae bacterium | reverse complement strand
TCAAAACTGCTTGAGATATTATGCTGTAAAGCTTTTTAAGTTTGTTGCTATATTCGTTTTTTCTTATATTAGCCATAAAAAATGGTAAAATTAGTGCTGCAACAATACCAATTATGCCGAGTGTAATCAAAACTTCAGCCAGAGTAAAAGCAGTTTTAGAGGAATAATTTGACACGTGAAACGTATTTGCCGTTTTAGCCTGTGTAAATGTTTTAACGGAGCTTAAAGATTTGCCCCCCCCCCGAATTGTTTAAACATATTTTCATCCTCCTTAATTCTATATTTAGTATAACATATTTACTAAAAAACACAAGGTAAAACACTACAAATTATTAAGTGTTAAGTTGACTTGAACAAAATTTTATGCAAAACTCTTTAAAGAGAGTTTACACTATTAAATGAGGATTAGGGAAATTGGATTTTACAACAGCAACAATACATTTATTGAAAATATTAGCTGATTTTGCAGGTAATTATGGTATAGCAATTATATTATTAACTTTGGTTGTCAGACTTGCAATGTGGCCTTTGAACGTATCACAGCAGCGTTCTATGAAAATGATGCAGACTTTACAGCCGAAATTAAAGGCTATTCAAGACAGATATAAAAACGATCCGCAAAAAATGCAGCAAAAAATGATGGAGTTCTACAAAGAACATAAATTTAATCCTATGGGCGGATGCTTGCCTTTGTTGATACAAATGCCGATTTTCATTTTGTTATACTCTGCTTTAATGAGTCCTCAATTTATTCAAATGGCAGGCGACACATCATTTGGATTTGTTAAACGTCTTGATACAACTCTTCGTGCTACAGCAGGTGTTTCTAACGACGGTGTTATGGGAACATCTAAATACGATACTTTTATTCTTGGTAAAACTGCAAAAGTATTTTTACCTAACAACGAAATTTTAGAAAATGTTAAGGTTAACAAACCTAATAAGGCTTTGGAAATCCAGGGTGAATTAACTCCGGGACAAAACATCGACTTGAAAGTAAGCCTTGATAATTTAGATTTAAAATTCAGCCAGCTTGATAAAATAGAAAAGGCTGAAGTAACCATTACAGATATGAATACTAAAGAAAGTGAACTTGTAACTTTCGAAAGAAAAGGCAGCATTCTGGCAGCTTCAGTTCCTTCTGTAGAAGTAAAACAAACTTTCCACTGGGATGTATTAATATTAATTGTATTATTCGGTCTAACAATGTTCTTGTCACAAAAAATAATGATGGCAACGCAAAAACAGCCTGATGGTAATGTTGATCCAACTCAACAGGCTATTCAAAAATCAATGGGAACGTTTATGCCAATTATGATTATCGGTACATTTGTGATAATCCCTATTCCTGCCGGTGTTCTGTTGTACCTTGTTACAAGCAATATTATACAAATAATCCAGACAGTTATTGTTAACAAACAAATAGATATGGAACAAGAACGTACTAAAAATATTGCAAGCGATACTGACGTTATCGATGCAAAGAAAATTGAGCCAAAGGACTAGAAGCGTGACTATGCTTTTATCTGAATATGATTATAATTTACCCGAAGAATTAATCGCTCAGATGCCTGCGGACAAAAGAGAGAATTCGAGAATGATGGTTTTATCCAGAAAGGATAGAACCATTTCTCATAAACATTTTTACGATATTGTAGATTTGATTGATAAAGACACTCTTTTGGTAATGAACAATACTAAAGTTCTTCCTGCCCGTCTTATCGGTCACAAAGAAACCGGTGCAAAAATAGAAGTTTTTCTTTTAAAACAAATTGAGAATGATAAAAAACAATGCTTGTGGGATGTGTTAATTAAACCTTCCAAAAGAGTTAAACCTGAAACAGTAATTAAAATCAGTGATGAGTTAAGCGTTAAAGCAATAAAAAGGCTTGAAGAAAACGGAGAATGGCTTGTTGAACTTATTTTTGACGGTGATAATATGCTTGATGTGCTTCACAGAAACGGCAACATTCCTCTACCGCCTTATATTGAAAGAAAAATTGCCAATGACGATTTAAAAAAGCTTGATTTTGAACGTTATCAGACAGTTTATGCGAAAGACGAAGGTTCTGTTGCAGCACCTACCGCAGGTTTGCATTTTACAGAAGAAATATTACAAAGACTTCAAGACAAAGGGGTAGAACTTGCTTATGTAACATTGAATGTAGGTTTGGGTACTTTTAGACCTGTTCAGTGTGATAA
>JBKUMA010000291.1:0-2208 GCA_046955055.1 Candidatus Gastranaerophilaceae bacterium | reverse complement strand
GTTCAAAATGACAATAAGATTATTTTAACGTCTGCTATAAAAGATGATGAAATTGTTTATAAATTCAAAGATGCACTCGTAAAAATTTTGCCGGAAGATTTTGTTAATTCACCTAAAATTGTCGGTGATTTGGTGGAAAAAGGCAGCACAGTTATTCTTGTTATACCGATTGATAAAGAAGCACCAAAGGGCAGAATTATTTTGCCGCAAGTTCAAACCATAAGAGATTTGCTTGACAGTGATTGCTTAACATATGTGGTTAAGGAAACTGACTTGAAGCAGGCTATAGATAATTTAAAAATCCCTCCTTCCCTTGTAATTACAGATAGTCAGGCTTTTAAACAGGTGTCAGAAATTGTTCCTGATGAAATTCCTTTAACATCATTTTCTATCCTTTTTGCAAGGTTAAAAGGCGATTTGGCAGAATTCGTTAAGGGTGCAAAAGCGATTGAGAATTTGAAAGACGGTGATAAAGTTTTGATTTTAGAAAGCTGTACACATCATGCAATTGAAGATGATATCGGACGTGTTAAAATACCGAATTGGCTAAGAAAAAAAACAGGTAAAAATTTAATCATTGAAAATTATGCAGGGCATGATTTCCCTGATATTGATGATTATAAACTGATTGTCCACTGCGGTGCCTGTATGACAAATAGACGCGAAGTTCTGTCGCGTATTTTAATCGCAAACGAAAAAAATGTTCCGATAACTAATTACGGCGTTGTTATTTCGTATTGTTTGGGTATTCTTCCTCGTGCAATAAAGATATTTAGTACAAAGATATGATTAAAAATATTGCGGTTTTCTTTAAAATATAAGCATGTACGATTATGAACCAGAAATTGAAGATAAAGAATTAAAGCAGGTCGGGCTGGAATTGATGTTTATGACTCCGGAAAAATGTTCCAAAGAGGAAGGCATTACAGCTGTGGAACTTGCTAAACTGGTTTCATTGCCTGTTGAGGTTGTCAAAAAAAAGCTGCAAATTTTGAAGGATGAAAATATCGTACGCGTCAAAGGAATTAATCCTAAATATTGGAAATTTGACGAGTATAATTTTCAAAGAATGGATGAAGATGCGGAAGTTTATAAACTTCTTTGCAGTTTAGATGATGTTGATTTTGACAGATATTTTCAATATTAACTATTCTGTCAGACATACTGCCCAGTTTGAGGAATCGTTCTTTCCTAGCCAGTATTTGTTTGTTTCATTCTCAGTAATTCTTGTAGCGTATGCTTTTACATCTATCTCTTCTTCGTTTGTCCATATTGTAGCATATGGAGGTAAACCGAGTGTTTGCATGTTTATCTCCCATTCACCTTGTTTCAGCTCGTTTTGTAATGCTACTAGGTCGTTATGTGAAGGCATGTTATCTATTCCTCCGCATTGTTTGACAGCACCGCCCCAGTAATCATTTGCGTACATACAACCTCTGATTTTCCATTGGTCTTTGAAAGTTAAGCATTCATTGTAGTTTATTGCTTCCGGTTTGAAAAAACTTCCGAAACATTTGCCGTTAACTACAATTGAGCATTCATCTCCGAGACCGTTAGCGTTAAGTGGTATAACATCATTTTTGTCAGTTGTAAGCATCCCAAAAGTATTCGGAGCTTTTTTACCATTCCAGTCATACACTGCCGCAATACAGTTTGTTGAACTTGATTTGCTTCCGCCCCAGTTTGGTGTAGTTGTCTGATCCATATTGCATTTCTTGTTATAGCTCATAATCATTGATGTGCCGTCAGCAGTAATTATTCCCACTGTTTTATCCCACTCATGATTTTCATCGTTAACCATTTTAAGAGATCTGCCTGTTGTGGTATTCGCGATTTCCCATTCTTTATCACCGGTGATTACTATATCAGTTGGCCAGCAGGAGCGTAGATTAGTGTTAGAGCATATCTTTGCAAGACTTAAATGTTTTTTAAATGTATATACAAAGTCTTCTGTACTGCTGTAATTGTTCATTCCGCTGACCGCAAGCATTTTATCTGTTGCTTTGCTGAACTTCTGCTGAATATTTTCAATACGTTTGGCTTTTACGAAGTTTTGAATATTTGAAATAAATACAGGCATTGTTATAGCAGCGACTACACCTATTATACTTATGGTGATTAAAACTTCTGATAGTGTAAAACCATTTTTTAATATTTTCTTAGAGATTTTTTTCATAAAAACAACCTTTCAATAAATCTATATTATAA
>JBKUMA010000290.1:0-2218 GCA_046955055.1 Candidatus Gastranaerophilaceae bacterium | reverse complement strand
GAGCAATTATGAAAAAATCATTATTAAATACCCGCAATATTGGGGGGGGGCAGAAATTTAAAGCTCCTTAGGCAGTTTTACGACAAGAAAGCCGCCTTCACATTGTCAGAGGTATTAATCACTCTTGGTATAACCGGCGTTGTTGCAGCTATGACAATCCCGACATTGGTTAATAAATATCAAAAAAAAGTAATAGCTACACAATTAAAAGCTGTATATAGTGAACTTCAACAGACTTTTAATGCAGCCATGAGCGATAACGGAGATCCAAAGTATTGGGCTCAGAGTATACCTATGGAAAATGGAGAGCTTTATTATAAACTTATTGATTCATTTTACGAAACATATTTATTGCCATATATTCGCAGTGAATTTGTAAAAGGAACAGAAAAAGAAATTGGATACCAGGAGTTTACCGGAACTTTATCTGACCCTAACGTAAAAGTTAAAGCCGATTCGACACAATTTATTAAACTTGTAAATGGTACTGTTATAAGGTACACATTGAACAATAATGGGATTGAGTATAGTGACATATTATTATATGTTGACGTAAATGGCTGTAAAAAACCAAATATAATGGGGAAAGACATATTTTTGTTATGTTTTTCATTTAAAACAGGCAGGCTCAGCTTCTACGGAGCAGGACAAGGCAGACAAAATCTTCTTTACCAATGCGGTAAATCGCTTCATGGAGATCAGCTTTGTGGACAAATTATATTGCTTGATGACTGGGAAATAAAAGAAGATTATCCGTGGTAAATATTAAATAACATTTCCTTCAAATACTTTTCTTGCTTCTTCTCTGTCATCGAAGTGGATAGTTCTATCTTTAAGGATTTGATAATCTTCGTGACCTTTACCAGCAATTACTACAACGTCGTTGTTGTTTGAAATTGATTTTAATAATTCTATAGCCCTGCCTCTGTCAGGTTCTACGACAACACTTTCTGTATTGACTGACTTAAGTCCTGCAATAATATCAGTTATGATAGTTTGCGGGTCTTCAGATCTGGGGTTGTCACTTGTAATAACAATTTTGTCGGACAATTTTTCTGCAATTGCACCCATTTTAGGACGTTTGGTTGCATCTCTGTCACCGCCGCATCCGAACAGACAAATTAATTTGCCATCGTTAGGTGTTATTTCTCTTGCTGATTTTAATACGTTTTCCAGACCGTCAGGAGTGTGTGCATAATCAACAATTACTAATGGTTTTTTAACTACGACTTCAAATCTTCCTGCAACACCTTTTACGTTTTGAAGTGCTTTTAAAGCTGTATTAATGTCAATACCCATTGCGATAGAAGCAGTCAAGGCTGCAAGTACATTGTAAACACTGAACATACCGTTCATATGAAGATTAACTTTGTGTTCAGAGTTTTGGGTAACTAAAGTGAATTCAGCACCGTTTAATGAAAAAACAATATCTTTAGCCATTATACCAGCATGCTGCTTAACACCGTATGTATATTTATTTACGCCTTCAGGCACAATGCTTAAAAATCTTTCACTGTATTCATCATCAGCGTTAATCACAGCAAAATCACCTTCTTTTAGACCTTTAAATAATAAAGCTTTCGCATCAAAATAATTATCCATTGTAATATGGTAATCCAAATGGTCTTGCGTAAGGTTCGTTAAAACTGCACCGTTAAATCTACAGCCACCTACACGATTTTGGTCTAAAGCGTGAGAACTTACTTCCATTACAACATTGTCAATTTTTTCAACATCTTTAATCATTCTAAGTGTTGCTTGAAGCTCTGGTGCTTGCGGTGTTGTGTGTTTTGCGTCTCTGTATTCGCCGTTTGAAGAAAGTTTGTACCCTAAAGTCCCGATAAGAGCACATTTTTGGCTGTTTTCTTCAAATATTTTTTGAATTAAATGAGTAACTGTTGTCTTGCCGTTTGTTCCTGTAATCCCTATTAAGTTTATTCCTTTGGAAGGACTGGAATAAAATCTATCTGCTATATCAGCTATTTTATGTCTTGTTGAAGACACAACAACTTGAGGAATTTTTGTACCGTTAACTTTTTTTTCTACAAGCAGAGCCGCTGCACCGTTATCAATAGCATTTTGTGCAAATTCGTGCCCGTCAGTGTGCTCACCAACCAAACATACAAAAATATCACCTTTTTTTGTGGTTTTTGAATTGTAGGATATGCCTGTAATATCTATATTCTTAAAGTTAATTAAGTCTTTGTAATCTAAGTAC
>JBKUMA010000289.1:0-2232 GCA_046955055.1 Candidatus Gastranaerophilaceae bacterium | reverse complement strand
GATTGATGATTTACTTAAAGTTTACAATCTCATGAAAAAATAGAAATTATATCGAATTCTATTTCAAAAGCATAACGACACTTAAAAATATTAAAGAGCTCTAATTAATCAGGCTTTTTTTATTGAAAAAAATCGAAAAATAGTTTATACTGAAGTAGTTAACAGGAATACAAGAAATATGACAAAGGAGACTTATCATATGAACAAACGCAGAAAATTCGGGGGGGGGGCGAATATTTAAGGCTCCTGGAAGGGTTTATAGCCACTTGTAATTTTATAAAAAAATGTTATAATGGTGATATGATATATCACATCAAAAAGAATAATCAAAGAGCTGGATTGTCGAATAACTACGCTGGTCTTACCGCTTTTACTCTTGCAGAGGTTTTAATCACTCTCGGTATCATAGGTATCATTGCAGCTATTACAATTCCTAATATAGTCTCAGCTTATAAAAAGAAAGTTGTTGAGGTTAAGCTTAAAAGAACTTATAGTGTTATTTTGAATGCTGTAAAAGCTTCTGATAACGAAAATGGTAATCTTGTTTATTTGTCAAAACCTATTTGGGATGAGCATACTTACTATGGTGCCTTATACTTTTTTGACGATTATTTAAAACCTTATTTGAAATTCATAAAAGATGACGGTACTAAGGGGTCTTCTTACTATGCTTATGCAAATACTGTTGACGGTGCACCGCATAATAATGGTCCGGCTGACAGTGGACGAACTGTAATTTTGGGTGATGGTACACGTGTTACTTTCTTTATGGAGCATTATTTATGGCCGTATAATTCAAATTCTGAGTACAAAATAGGTAATTTAAGGGTTAAATTTGGTCAATTTAATGATTATGATTATATAGGTAAGAATACCTTTATGTTTAATTTAACATACACTAAAAAAGGAGAAGGTAATGTAAATATTTCCGGTTATAGTCAAGCTGGAGATAACATTTGTGAATCTTCCGCTTTGATACCTCTATGCAAATCCGGAAATGCAGCCGCTTGTACTTCAATGATACAATGTAATAACTGGCATATCCCTGATGATTACCCTGTAAAATTTTAAATCAATCTCTTGTGCCATTATTTTATTCTATTAGTGAGAAGTCTTCCCCCAGCCTTTTTTCAAGTTCTTTTGAAATCTCAGAAGCTGGAAAATTTAATGCTTCCGCAATTCTTAAAACCGTGCTGAATTGTGGATCTTTAATTCCTTTTTCTAAGTCAGCCCACATTGATTTTGTCATTCCTATTTCTGCTGAAATAAGGCTGATAGATTTTTTTTTCTGTTTACGCAGCTCTTTTATAATAAGTCCAAGTTGCTGCTTATATTTTCTTCTTCTGATTTCTAAGTTCTCTTGCATTTCTATAATTTTAGTGCTAAATTAAGAACAAGTCGTGCTAATATTAGAACAATATAAGAGGTATATATGAACTATAAAGCTTTTACATTGGCAGAGATTTTGATTACTTTAGGTATTATTGGTATTATAGCTGCACTTACCTTACCTGTATTAATTGCAAACCACCGAAAAAATATTGTTGAATTAAGACTTAAAAGAGTTTATTCCATTTTAGGAAATGCAATGGCTTTTGCAGTTAAAGATAATGGTGCATCAAAAGAATGGGCGACTGCTTCTTCAAGTGAATTTATCAAAACTTATTTGGAGCCTTATTTGCCAGGAAGTTCTTTTGTCTCAGAAAGCAAGCTTGCTAAAATGTTTGTTTATACTAAAGAAGGTTCTGAGATAAAATTGAATGCCGGATATTCATCAGCTTTGAAGCTTAAAACAGGTGAGCTTATAAGGGTTGCTAACGGCTTCAATCCTGCTGGCAATCCTCCGCGTGTACAGATAAGTTTTATTATTCAGGAAAATAAATCAAACCTTTATTTTATTGGTAAAGATTATTTTACTTTTTATTATAATATAGATAAAGATGCTATTGTTTGGCAGGATATGCTGTCTTATGGTTATACCTGTGAATCATCTAAAGACCTGCTTATAGAAAGGTGTGGCTCGTACGGGGCTGAGTCTGCGTGTATGGCAATGATTATTTGTAACGGCTGGAAAATCCCTGATTATTACCCTATTAAATTATAATATTTTATAAATTGTCTTTTTGTGCTATTCTTTAAATATACGAAAAAATAAGAAGGATTATTATATGACAGCAACAAAGAGTGACGATTTACCTACAGTTTATGATGCAAAAGACACTGAAGAAAGAA
>JBKUMA010000288.1:0-2233 GCA_046955055.1 Candidatus Gastranaerophilaceae bacterium | reverse complement strand
AGAAATTACTTTTATAACGAAGGCTTCTTGGAAGTTGAAACACCTATTTTGAACAAAACAACTCCTGAAGGTGCAAGAGATTATCTTGTTCCATCACGTGTTCAAGAAGGTAAATTCTATGCACTTCCTCAATCACCTCAAATCTTCAAACAGTTATTAATGGTAGGCGGTATTGAAAGATATTATCAAATCGCTAAATGTTTCCGTGACGAAGATTTACGTGCAGACAGACAACCTGAATTCACTCAAATAGATATTGAAATGTCTTTTGTTGAACAACAAGATGTAATTAAAATGGTTGAAGGTCTAATTGTTGAAACATTTAAAGCTGCCGGAGTTGAGGTTAAACCTCCGTTCATTCAAATGCCTTGGCAGGAAGCAATGGACAGATATGGCTCTGACAAACCTGATACTCGTTTCGGACTGGAACTTTTTGATATTGGTGATATCATTATGCAGTCTGAATTCCAAATTGTTAAAAACACGCTTGAAAACGGTGGTATTGTTCGCGGTATAAGAATTCCAGGCGGTGCTAAATACTCAAGAAAAGATATCGATGACATTACAAAACTTGCAGTTTCATTCGGTGCAAAAGCTTTAGCTAACATTATTTATAACGAAGACGGCACTGCAAAATCACCTGTACTTAAATTCGTTACAGAAGAACAGGCTAAACAAATTCAAGAGCGTGCAGGGGCACAAGCTGGAGATATTATCTTCTTCGTAGCTGATAAACCTAAATTAGTATATGACATTATGGGAAGATTAAGATTGCACTTTGGTAAATCTTTAAATCTTATTGACGAAGCTAAACACAATTTATTATGGGTTGTAGACTTCCCTATGTTTGAATGGTCAGACGAAGAACAACGCTACAAAGCTATGCATCACCCGTTCACTTCACCTTGTATAGAAGATTTAGACAAATTAAAAAGCGGTGACTTAGGCAATGTTAAGTCTATAGCTTATGACATTGTATACAACGGTACAGAATTAGGCGGCGGCTCTGTAAGAATACACTCATCAGATGTACAATCTGCTGTATTTGCGGCTCTTGGATTAACTCAAGAAGAAGCGTTGGAAAAATTCGGATTTATGGTTAACGCATTACAATATGGAACACCTCCTCACGCAGGTTTGGCAATCGGTTTAGACAGACTTGTCGCTTTGCTTTGCAGAACAGAAAGCATCCGTGATGTAATTGCATTCCCTAAAAACTCCGGAGCAAAAGACCTTATGAGTGACGCTCCAGGTGAAGCATCATTACAGCAAATGAGAGAACTTCATTTAAAAAGTACAGCTCATCCGGGAAAATAGTTATTAAATAAAATTTAAAAGAGCCATTAGCCCCTTTGCATAATTAAAGCTTACAAATGAGGGAAATGGCTCTTTTTTTTATTTATTTTCTTCTGCTTCCTTACAAGAATACGGACCATCCCACGAAAGTTTATCCCTGCATTTTAAATAATCCATATTTTCATGATATATTACCCAGGCAGAACATGAGGAATTATCAGAAGCGGGACTTCCTGTCATACATGCTTCGTCAAACGTATCAATCCATGAAGTACCTAACCGTGAAACAGCACCTGCTGGGATAACACCATTAGGATAAACAAAAAAGGTAAATATATCTTTAGCATTCATATTTGGTTTACCTCTGCCGTTTATATCAACAGTTATTACCGAACATTTATTATAATAACCACCATTCGCCAGTGAGCCTGAACAATGTATTGAAGCACCAGGGTCATTAGGATATCGGCTAAAACGTATTACAACTCCATTACTCAAAACATAAGCAGGCGGATCCTGCCAATCCATCCCGGAGCATGATACATACTCACTATAGGTAGAACATGTTTTAATAACTTTAAGATGTTTAGTTAATTCCTGCCTGAAAAACTCAACACTGTCATCAGCCCAGTCATCTAAATTTCCATGTTCCATAATAGTTAATCTAATAGCTTCTGAAAGAATACTATAAGTATTTTTTAATCTGGTAACAGTTTGTTTTTCTTGGTAATTTGATATCAAATTAGGTAAAGTCAAAGCTGCCACAACACCAATTATACCAAGTGTGATTAAAACTTCTGCCAAAGTAAACGCATTTCTTTTAGCGTGATATATCATATCACCATTATAACAGTTTTTATATATTTTACAAGGGGTTAAAAAACCTTTAAGGAGCCTTAAATATTCGCCCCCCCCCCGGTACTACGTACGTAGTCAC
>JBKUMA010000287.1:0-2242 GCA_046955055.1 Candidatus Gastranaerophilaceae bacterium | reverse complement strand
TGAAAACCTTGGTGTTGATTTAAATAAAATCAGAAGCAATGTGGTTAAAATGCTTGGTGAATCTAAGCCTCAATCAGTTTCATCAGGTTCAACAACATCTTCTTCATCTACATCAGGCGGAAAAACAAAAACGCCTAGTTTGGATGAATTCGGAAGAGATTTAACTCTTGCTGCACAAGAATTGAGATTAGATCCGGTTGTAGGCAGAGAAAAAGAAATTGAACGTGTAATCCAAATTTTGGCAAGACGTACAAAAAACAACCCTGTACTTATTGGTGAACCGGGTGTTGGTAAAACAGCAGTTGCAGAAGGCTTAGCAACAAGAATTGTTAATGCTGAAGTTCCTGATATCTTAGACGGTAAAAAAGTTATCCAGCTTGATATGGGACTTTTGGTTGCCGGTACAAAATACAGAGGTGAGTTCGAAGAACGTTTAAAGAAAATCATGGATGAAATTCGTCAGGCAGGAAACATAATTCTTGTTATTGATGAAATGCACACACTTATCGGTGCAGGTGCGGCTGAAGGTGCTATTGATGCTGCTAATATTTTGAAGCCGGCTTTATCAAGAGGCGAAATTCAAGTTATTGGTGCAACAACACTTGATGAGTACCGTAAATATGTAGAAAAAGATTCTGCATTAGAACGCCGTTTTCAATCCGTAATTATTGATGAACCTACAGAAGAAGAATCAATTGAAATTATTAAAGGTCTTAAACCTAAATATGAAGAACACCATAAACTTATAATTTCCGATGACGCTATTGTTACTTCTGTAAAATTATCAAACAAATATATTACAGACAGATTCTTGCCGGATAAAGCTATCGATGTTATCGATGAAGCTTCATCAAAAGTTCGTTTGAAAGTTTCAAATCTTTCACCGGAAGGCAAAGAACTTGAAAAAGAATTGCGTGCAATAATCAAAGAAAAAGAAGAAGCTATTAGAAATCAGGAATTTGAAAAAGCGTCTCAGCTTAGAGATGATGAGGCTGAAATGAAAGATCGAATTCGTGAAATGGCTCAGAAATACAGAGAAGAACACGAAGCTAATAAACCGACTGTTACAGCGGAAAATGTTGCAGAAGTTATTGCAACAATGACTGGTGTTCCTGTTACTAAGCTTACAGAAGGTGAAAGCGAAAGACTGCTTAAGCTTGAAGACACATTGCATGAAAGAGTTATCGGTCAGCATGACGCTGTTGTTGCTATTTCTAAAGCAATCAGACGTGCAAGAGTCGGCTTAAAAAGTCCTAACAGACCTATTGGAAGTTTTATCTTCTCAGGTCCTACAGGTGTTGGTAAAACTGAGCTTGCAAAAGCATTGGCTGAAGCTGTATTCGGTTCTGAAGATAACATGATAAGAGTTGATATGTCAGAATTTATGGAAAAACATTCTACAGCAAAACTTATCGGTTCTCCTCCAGGTTATGTGGGTTATGATGATGGCGGTCATTTAACTGAATTAGTTCGTAAAAAGCCTTATTCAGTTATCTTGTTTGACGAAATTGAAAAAGCTCACCCGGATGTATTCAATATCATGCTTCAAATACTTGATGATGGACGTCTTACTGATGCTAAAGGTCGTCATATTAACTTCAAAAATACAATTATTATTATGACATCTAACGTAGGTGCAAGTATGATTACTACTACATCTAAGTTAGGCTTCTCAACATCTGATGATGAATCAAAAGACAAATACGAAAAACTTAAGGAAACAGTTTCTGAAGAAATGAAAAAAGCCTTCAGACCTGAATTCTTGAACCGTATTGATGAAACAATTGTATTTGCTCATCTGTCACAAGAAGAAATCAGACAAATTGTTGACTTGATGTTAAAAGACTTGTTTAAACGCTTGGCTGAAAGAGAGTTGTCTGTAGAAGTAACTGATGAAGTTAAAGACCATTTGGCTAAGAACGGTTACTCAGAAGCTTACGGTGCAAGACCATTGAGAAGATTAATTCAAAGAAGAATTGAAGATATGCTCGCAGAAGAAATTCTTTCAGGTAAATATGCACCTGGCGACACTATTGTCTTGAAGCTGGTTGATGATAAAATTACTTTTGAAAAGAAAAGTAAGAAAGCTAAAAAAGAAACTGCAGAAGCAGCTCAATAGATAATAAAATCAAGAAGTTAAAATCCGTTTCTTATGAAACGGATTTTTTTATGTTTATTTAGCAGAAACGCCGTTAACATTTTTGAATATGTAAGGTCTTACAAAACTGAATGTTCCGTATAT
>JBKUMA010000286.1:0-2254 GCA_046955055.1 Candidatus Gastranaerophilaceae bacterium | reverse complement strand
CTACGCTCATATGAGCTATAACTTTGGTCCTACTCTTCTATCCTGGATGGAACAGTTTGCACCTTTAACTTATGAAAGAATAATTAAAGCTGATATTGAAAGCATTGCTGAACACAGCGGACATGGTAACGCCATTGCACAGGTTTATAACCACATTATTATGCCTCTTGCAAATGAACAAGATAAACAAACTCAAGTTAAATGGGGCATAAGAGATTTTGAATACCGTTTCGGCAGAAAACCTGAAGGAATGTGGCTTGCAGAAACAGCTGTTGATGACGATACATTACGTGTTTTGGAAGAAAATGGCATTAAATTCACAATCCTTTCTCCATATCAGGCACTAAAAGTTAAAGAAAAAGGTTCTAAAGAATGGACTGATGTAAGCTGGGGAAATATTGACCCTGCAAGAGCATACAGATACAATATTAAATCTGCCCCCGGCAAGTACATTGATTTGTTCTTCTATGACGGTGCTATCTCTAAATCTGTTGCTTTTGATGAGCTTTTAAAAGACGGTAACAGATTTATAAAAAGACTTAGAGAAGGTGTTTCTGATTGCAGAAACTTCCCTCAATTAATAAATATTGCAACTGACGGTGAAAGCTACGGCCACCATACTAAATTTGGTGATATGGCTCTGGCGTATGTTTTACAAATCAGAGCAAAAGACGAAGGCTTTAAACTCACTAATTATGCTGAATTTCTTGCTAAATTCGGTGCAGATACCGAAGTTGACATCAAACAGGCTTCAAGCTGGAGCTGTTTCCATGGTGTAGGTCGCTGGAAAGAAGATTGCGGCTGTTCAACAGGCGGCCATCCTGGATGGAACCAAAAATGGAGAAAACCTTTAAGGAATGCCCTTGATTATTTAAGAGATGAATTCGCAAAAATATTTGAAGATTTTGGCTCTAAATATTTTGAAAATGTTTGGGAAGTCAGAAATAAATATATAGAAGTTCTGCTTGACAGAAGCGAAATGAATGTTAAAAAATTCCAACAAGAAAATTTTCTGCCTGATTTATCTGATGAAGATAAAGTTAAGGCTATGGATTTACTTGAAATTCAACGTCAATCATTGCTTTCATACACAAGCTGCGGATGGTTTTTCTCTGAAATTTCCGGCATAGAAACCGTTCAGATTATGAAATATGCAGCACGTGCAATGCAGCTTGCAGCAGCATTTACTGATAAAAACCTTGAAGAAAACTTCTTAAATATTTTATCAGAAGCAAAAAGTAATTTACCGGAATACGGCACAGGCAAAGACATTTTTGAACGCTTTGTAAAACCTTCAGTTGTTACAGCTAAACAGATTGCAAGTTTATGGGCTGTTACATCCTTATATCAAGATTTTGAAGATGAAGAAAATGTTTATTGCTATGTTGTAAAAAAACACGCATACAAAAAAGTTCAAAAAGGTAACTCAACCTTTGTTATCGGACATATAGAAATTCAGTCTAAGATTACTTTAAAGAAACAAAATATGATTTTTGCACTTATGCAGTATTCAGGCGGGGATTTCCATTGTGCGATTAAGGAATATTCAGACGATGCAGAATTTAACAGACTAAAAACAAGTCTGATTAAAACATTTATGATGAATCCGCTTACTGAAATTATTCGAGCATTGGATGAATATTTCGGAAAAGAATACTTTACACTTAAAGATATATTTATTGAAGAAAGAAGAAAAATACTTCAAGTTCTTCTTAAAGGTAAGCTTGAAAAATTTGCAGCAACATATCAAGACATGTATGATGAGGGCAAAGGCTCAATATATCATCTTCAAACTCTTGGGCTTAAAATCCCTGATGAATTTAAAATATCAGCAGGTTATGCTTTAAGCAGAAGGTTTAATGATATAGTTGTTAATTCAGGCGGCTTTTTGGAAGAAGACAGTATTCAACAGGCTATGGATGTTAATTTTGAAGCCAAGAGAATGGATATTAACCTTGATAAATCTCCTTCTAATAAGATCTTCAGTAAAAAAATCCAACAAAATATTAACCGCCTTGTACATGGATTTGAAATCCAGCAGGCTGATGTCGTTCTGGAACTTTTCGACCATATAGAAAAATTAGAACTTCAAGTTGATATTGCTGAAGCACAAAACATTTATTATACAAAAATTTATCATAGAATCAGTGACTTGTTAGATCCAGAAAACAAATCTAAACGTGCATCAAACAAAAGGTTTGCAGAAATGCTTTTAGATATAGGAAGCAAATTAAACATCAACACTGAATTTTAT
>JBKUMA010000285.1:0-2259 GCA_046955055.1 Candidatus Gastranaerophilaceae bacterium | reverse complement strand
CTGCAAATATGGTTACTGTAATAACCGGTGATGTTAATCCGGATGAAACTATTAAACTTATATCAAAATATTTTACATCCCGTAAGCAGCCTGCTCAAAAACGCCATTTTGAGCCTCTGGTGCCTATTCAAAATACAAAACGAGAAGATATAATTTCTGATAAAGCAACCGGTGCATCTATTATAGTAGGGTTTAACGGACCTTCTAATAATAATACAAAAGACAGAATACTTGTTAGTGCTCTTGGAAAAATTTTGACGTCTGCCTCAACACCAAGAATGTTTAAAGCTTTAAAATCAATGAATACAGATGCCTGGATGGATGTCGAAAAAATAAGTACAAATCCTTCTGATGGTATGGCTGTGCTTTTTTCAACGGATTGCGTTGATGATAATTCAGAAAAAGTCTTAAAAGTTATTTATAGTGAAATTGAAAAAATTAGAAACAATCCGCCTTCTCAAGATGAATTACAGATAGTAAAGAAAAAGATGCTTGACGGATTTACAAAATCTTTTGAATATTCCTCTGCTGTTAATAACAAAATAGGGACTGCTTTTTTAGAAAACAATCAAGAATATATTAATAACTACGAGCAGATTGTAAAATCTATTACTCCTCAAGATATTTCAAATGCTGCTTCAAAATATCTTGATTTAAACAAAGCTGCAATTACTGTAGTTCATCCTGCTTCTGTTACTAATGAAGAAATCCAAAACAATTATCATGAAGCAAAAAATATATCTTTTACAGGTAACATCAAGAAGCACAAAGAAGCAATAAATCTTTCTAATGTTAAAATGTATAATCTGCCTAATAACTTTAAAGTTGTTACCAATGATACAAAAACTAACAATACGTATACTGATATTACATTTCAATTTGATGAAGGTATTAAGACAAAGCCTTCTGCCGCAATTTTGCTAAGCATGATTTTGAATGAAGGTTCAGCATTAAGACCTCAGGAACAATATGATTTTGATACAGCAAAGAATGGAGTTACAAATTTGTTTAATGCTTCAGAACGTGTTATTGCTGTTAGGATAAATGCTTCAGCAGATGATTTGGAAAAAGGCTTTCAATCTGCAAAAGAAGTTATTTATAATCCGAGATTTACTCAGGAAACATTTGATTATGTAAAAGCACAATTGAATGATAATTTAATTACTGCTGAAAAATCAGCAAACGATAAACTTGAACAGGAATTATTTAAAGGACTTCCTGAAGGAGTTAGTAAAGAAGAACTCTTGGAGGAATTAAAAACAGTTTCTCTTGATGATGTAAAATCCTTATATTCTGCTTTGATGGCTAATTCAAAGGCTGATATCGTTATATCAGCTCCGTTTTCTAAAAAGCCTGAACTTAATAATATTTTATTTAAAGAAGCAATGAGTATGCCAACGGTAAAAGAACATTCTGCAACAAAGTTGTTGAATGTTTATACTGATAATGATAAGACAAAAGTTTTAACTGATATTGATAACAAAAATCAAGCAGAAATTATAATGGCATATAAATACAAAGTTAATAATAATATAAAAGATACAGTTGCATTAGAATTATTGAATAAGATTTTAGGCGGCGGTCCATCTTCAAGATTGTTCAGTGATTTACGTGAACAAGAAAAACTCGCTTATTCTGTCCGTTCTAAATTTGGTAGAATTGAAGATATAGGAGTAATGAAACTCTCTATAGGAACAACTACAGAAAATAAAGATACCGGTGAAATAAGTTATGATAACCTTCAAAAGTCTATTGAGGGTTTCAAGCGTCATGTAAATAAAATGAAAAATGAAAAAGTGACTGAAGAAGAATTGGCAAGTGCAAAATTAAGTCTTAAAAATGATATTTTGAGTGCTAATGAAGGCACATCAGGAAAAACTTCTTCTCTTGGTGAAGGACTTGTATCACCTTACGGTTTATCAAAAGAAAATCAGGTACTTGATATGGTTGATAATATTACCGCAGAAGATATCTATAATGCTGCAAATTATATATTTTCAAGTAAACCGGTTTATTCTGTTCTTGCAACTGAAAACACTTTAAAAAATAATGAAGGGTATTTAAAGTCGCTTGAAACTACTGCTGTTTAAACATTTCAATTAATTGAGGTAAGATTTCAAAAACATCGCCGACAATACCGCAATCACTATGTTCAAAAATAGGAGCGGAAGCGTCATTGTTTATTGCAATAATTTTTTTAGAATCACTCATTCCTACGATATGCTGTATGGCTCCGGAAATTCCACAAGCTATGTATAC
>JBKUMA010000284.1:0-2263 GCA_046955055.1 Candidatus Gastranaerophilaceae bacterium | reverse complement strand
GTGTTAAAAGATAATGTGAAAATTGGCTCAAATACTGTTCTTGTTGCTCCTGTTGTAATAGAAGAAGGAACTAATGTTGGTGCAGGCAGTGTTATCACTGAAAATCTTCCGGCATGGGTGCTTGCTTTTACTAGAGCAGCTTTAAAAGTTAAAGAAAATTGGGTTAAACACTAATAATTTACATTTGTATTTTATGATAAAATTAAGATATGAGCACTAAAGAAGTAAAATGGACTATGTTTGTCATTACGGCAATAGGTAATTTTATTGCTATGCTGGATGCAACAACTGTTAACCTTGCATTATACCCCATGGCTGTTGATTTGCATGTAACTATGGGTGAAATACAATGGGTAATGATTGCCTATATGCTTGTTTTAACTGTATTCCTGCCTTTTTTTGGTAAACTCGGGGATATTTTTCCGAAAAACAAACTTTATTCAATAGGTTTTTCTATCTTTGCGTTAGGTGCTTTTTTGAACACAAGAGCCGATAGTTTTGGATTTCTGATTGCATTCAGATGTCTGGAAGCTCTTGGTGCATCAATAATGCTTTCTAATGCACAGGCAATAATCGCAACTATATTTAAGAACGAAAGACGAGGTAAGGCTCTGGGATTAAACGGGTGTATTGTTGCTCTGGGCGGAATGAGCGGTCCGGCATTAGGCGGTCTGTTAATAAATTCTTTCGGGTGGCATTCTGTTTTTTATCCTTGTATTCCGGTAGCGTTAGCAGGTGCATATTATTCTTGGAAACTTTTGCCTCATGCAGTAAAAACAGATAGAGAAAATTTTAAGTTTGATTATAAAGGTTTTATATATTTCACAGTAAGCTTGTTTGCTCTTTTGCTTGCAATTTCAGAAGGACACAGCTGGGGTTGGGGATCTTTGAAAATTATAGTCCTTGGTGTTATTACATTAATATTCGGCTCTCTTTTCTATATGAGGGATCATAAAATTAATTACCCTTTAATTAATTTTTCCTTATTCAAGATTAAGCCTTTTGCATTTGGAAATCTTGCTGTGATGACATCATATATGGCTATGTATACAAACAGTATTCTTCTGCCTTTCTTTTTGCAGGAAATTATGAAGTATAATGCTTTTGTTACGGGACTTTTAATACTTCCTTATTCAATAACTCTATCATTTACTGCACCTATTTGCGGGCGTCTGGCCGGAAAATACGGAAGCAGATATTTAACTCTTGCAGGACCTGTTGTGTTTAGTTTTGCATTATTGATGTTTACCTTATATGACAAAAATGTTTCTATGTGGCAGATTATTCTTGCATCAGGAATTATGGGGATTGGAAACGGATTATTCCAGTCGCCTTCAAACAATGCCATAATGACGAGTGTTAACAAAAATGAATTAGGTATTGCGTCTGGAATTCTGGCACTTTCAAGGAACATGGGTAATATTTTAGGTGTCGCAGTTACGATAACTCTGTTTGAAACATTCAGGAATCTATTTTTAGAAAATGGAAAAGTATACGATATCGCATTTTTGACTTCTTACAAAACTACAATGTGTTTTGGTATTCTTTTTGGTGTAGCGTGTTTTATATTTGCATATATTGCGTACAAGGATGAAAAGGTTTGTTCTTGACTTTTTATAGTTCGTCATTAAGACAATATCATACGTTTAGATGTTTATAAGACTCGTACAATCATACATAATGATATCAAGAGTAATGTAAAATGCCATTCAGATACCGTTTACAAAAAATATTGGATTTCAGAATCCGTAAAAAAGAAGAGCAGCTTATGGTTGTTCAAAAGGCTCAACAAGAAGTCTTGATTGCGGAAGAAAATATTCGAAAGAATGAACAAGAAATTCTGGATACTAAAAGCAATATGCGGCAAGCTGACCCGATGATGTATGATACATATGATAAGTATTTAATTCATCTCTGGGAAAAGGCAGAACAGCTTGAACAGATAAGAGCAGAAGCACAAAGAAGATTGGACGAAGAAAAACACAAACTTGTACTTCTAGAACAAGCGGTAAAGGTACTCGAAAAGCACAAGGAAAGAAATAAAGAAGCTTATGTAGCAGAAGAGAAAGCCGCAGAATTAAAAAGTTTTTCCGAACTGGGTGTGCAAAGATACTTTAAACAATCAGTTGAAAAACGAGAAGAAGAAGAAAAAGAAGTTCTAAAACAGTTAGAAAAGTTAGATAAATTGGAGGGTAATTAAATAGTATGTATGTTGACTCAAGTTCATCAGCAACAGCAGAAATAAGTTCAGCTTCAAACAGTT
>JBKUMA010000283.1:0-2270 GCA_046955055.1 Candidatus Gastranaerophilaceae bacterium | reverse complement strand
ACTCTAATTCCACTAAATCTTCAGGTAATTCAGGTAATTCTTTTGACATCACACCACCAAGTTTTTCAATTCTTTTTATCTGGTTAATTATATTACCAGAACCGTTTAATTTTTTCAAAGCAGTATCAAGGCCAGCTCTTACTTTCAAAATATCAGCAAGCAATGCAGCAAATTTATCAAGCATTCCTGAACATAATCTAGAAATTTCAATTGCATTTTTGTTTTGTCTATCAACAACGTGGAAAGAATTAATAATCTTTAAGGCAGCAAGAAGCGTTGAAGGCGATACCGGCATAACTTTATTTTTCCACGCATAATCCCATAAAGCACAATCGTCACAAAACATCATAGAATAACAGCTTTCAATAGGAATAAACATTAATACATAGTCAGGAGAAGCTTCTTCAATAGAATAATCACGTTTTGCAAGACCGGTTATATGAGCCTTTGTAGAATCAATAAAACTTCTCAAATAAACTTCTTTTTCATTATCATCCTGAGCATTAACATAACCGTCCCAGGCTGCAAAAGAAGTTTTACTGTCAATGTAAATGCATCTTTCATCAGGAAGAAAAACTGTTGCATCAGGTCGGCCTTCTGCAGTTCCCATTTGGATTTTGTATTCTTCATTCTTTCTTAAACCTGAAGCTTCCAGCACTCTTTCAAGAACGATTTCTCCCCATCTGCCGGAAGTTCTGTTATCAGAACGCATAACATTAACAAGCGAGTTGGCATCGTGAGATATCTTGTTGCCGGTTTCCAAAAAGTTTTTTATATTCATATCAAACTTGGTAAAGTTTTCATTTTCAGTTTTAAAGTTTTCTTCAGTACGTTTTTCGAAATCTTCAATTCTTTCTCTAAAGCGTTTGAAAAATTCATCTAATTTTTCCTTATTTTGTGTAGTCAATTCTTGAGAGCTTTCCTTGAATATTTTATTTGCAGTGTTTTCAAAGTACATTTTCATTTGTTCAAGCATCTCATCACGAGAGGATTTATTATTTTTATTTATTATATTAAACGGAACAAATACACACAAAGCTCCAATTATAAAACCTGCTAAAAAGATTAAAATTTCCATAATTACTCCTTCTGTATACTCTCTTGCTATATCGAGAGAAACCACCCTTCAATCGTGGCATATAAAAATAATACCACAACTGTATTAGTCCGAAAATACTAACTTTAAAAATCTTTTAAATAAAATCATCCATGCGGACAAAACCTGAAAAGCATGGTCTAGAGCATGGTTGAGATATTTTATCAATCTAAAGATTTAGAACATTATCTCAAACCGCCATGCCTTGAATATCAATCAAGGCATGGATGAAACTACCCCTCTAAAAGTTGTAGTATTTATAGTGTAGAGGGAAGCAAACAATTTTATAAAAATAGGGAGATAAAAATGAGAGAATTTAAAAGAAAAGCAAGAGTTTTACTTATCGATGACAACGCTGATCATTTAAGAGGTGTTAAAGAGCTTATTACTTTAGAAAGCAGTTTTGATGTAGTAGGCACTACAACAAGTGCAAATATCGGTATAAACCTTGTAAAAAAATATCGCCCTGATTTAGTATTAATGGATATCAATATGCCAGAAAAAGATGGTTTACAAGCTATTCAAGAAATTGAAAAACTAGACTTAGGCGTAAAAATCATTGCACTAAGCGGTTATGATGACGCAGATTTAATATTCAGAGCTATGAAAATAGGTGCAAAAGGTTATGTTTTAAAAACTATGGCTTCCGCTCAATTAATTTATGCAATGGATGAAGTAGCTGCTGGTAAAATTTATCTTCCTACTGCACTTACTTCAAGATTCTTTGAATACTTCCAACGCTCATTTAAAAACGAAGCAGAAGTTTCTACAGAAGAAAATCTTCTTACATATTTAACAGCAAGAGAAGAAGAAGTTTTGGATTTATTAACACAAGGTAATAACTACAAGGGTATTGCAGGAAAACTGTTTATATCAGAAACTACAGTTAAGACACACGTAAATAATATTTTCCAAAAACTACAGGTAAACGACAGAACTCAAGCTGTACTTTATGCATTGAACAACGGATTTGCAAATAAACGAAGAGCTAAATTAGCTGTATAAAATAAAATCTGAATGACGTTTTTATAAGGTTCGGCTATGTTTAAAGTCGAACCTTTATATTTAATAAGGGGCATTATATGCAGGAGATAAATTCCGAATTAGTTTACGAGCAATCAAGATGTATTGCACATGAAATGAGAAACCATCTTTCAATATGTGAATTATATAC
>JBKUMA010000282.1:0-2272 GCA_046955055.1 Candidatus Gastranaerophilaceae bacterium | reverse complement strand
ACTTAAAACTTGAAATAACATACAAGGATTTAAAAGGACAAGAAGCACATATTATTTGCTCTCCTGTTGAATTAATATACCAAAAAAGAAAAATTTGTCTTTGCGTCAATATTCAAGCAGAAGGCAGACTAATTGAAATACCGCTTGATAACATCAAAACAATCACTCAACTTCCTACTTCTGCAAACAAACAATTGCTGCCTACAACAATTTCTTTTAAACTGAAAAACAGACTTGCAAAAAATTACAGGCTCAGAGAACACGAATCAATTCGCGACATTGAACCCGACGGCAGCATAATCATAATTAACAAAAATGAAGATTATGACATACTTTTACGACGTCTTCTCAGATACGGCACTCAATGCGAAATAATTTCACCAAAATTTATAAAAGACGAAATGATAGCTTTACTTAACAAAACTTTAGCCAATTATGAAGAATAACATTATTTAACATTAAAAGTTTTTTTGAATCTTGTATGTTAACATATTGTTATGGATAAAAATACACCCTACGTGCCTCTGCACTTACACAGTGAATATTCTTTACTAGACGGAGCTATAAAGGTTAAGGCTCTTTGCCAGTACGCTAAAGAGAATAACATGCCGGCAGTAGCAATTACTGACCACGGTGTCATGTATTCTGCAATTGAGTTCTATCGAACAGCTAAAGAAATGGGTGTAAAAGCTATTATCGGTTGTGAATTTTATGTTCATGACGGAGATATTCATGAAAAAACTTATAATCATAACCCGCTTTATCACCTTGTATTATTAGCAAAAGATAAAACAGGTTATATGAACCTTGTTAAACTTGTTTCTATTGCTCACTGCGAGGGAATGTATTACAAACCGCGTGTTAATTTTGAACTGATTGAAAAATATCATGAAGGCCTAATATGCTCTTCTGCATGTTTAGGTGGTGAAGTATTACAAAACTTACTCAAAAATGATTACGAAGCGGCAAAAGCTACCGCTAAACAATATAAAGATTTATTTGGAGATGACTATTATATCGAACTTCAAGACCATGGTTTAGACGAACAAAAAAGAACTAACCCTGATTTAATCAAAATTGCTCAAGAACTAGATATAAAAATGATTATAACTAATGACTCTCACTATCTTAAAAAAGAAGATGCAGATTGGCATGACACTTTGCTTTGCTTACAGACAAACGCTTTAAAGTCAGAAGAAAACCGTTTCCATTTTCCTAACAATGAGTTCTATGTAAAAACTCCTATGGAGTTAAGAGACAGCTTTAAGTGGATGGATAGTAAGTTATTCGAAGAATGCATAAAAAATACTGTCGATATAGCAGACAAATGCCATTTGATGATGGAATTCGGCAAAAGCCCGCTGCCTCATTATGAAGTACCGGCTGGACACACTGTTGAAAGTTATCTTGACTATGTAGTTCATGAAGGTTTGAAAGAGCGTTACGGTGAAATTCCTCCAGAAATTGAAGAACGTGTAAGATATGAATTAGGCATTATTGAACAAATGGGGTTCTCTGCATACTTCTTGATTACGTGGGACTTTGTCCATTTTGCAAAAACACATGGAATACCGGTAGGTCCCGGCAGAGGTTCAGCAGCTGGGTCAGTTGTTGCTTACGCATTAAAGATTACAGAACTCGACCCTATAAGACACCATCTATTGTTCGAAAGATTTTTAAACCCTGAACGTTACAGTATGCCCGATGTCGATATTGACTTTTGTATTGAACGCAGAGGCGAAGTTATTGACTACGTTTCTAAAAAATACGGTGCAGATAAAGTTTGTCAGATTATAACATTCGGCACATATGCTGCAAAGGCGGCTATGAAAGGTGTAGCTAGAGTAATGGATATTCCTTATGCTAGGAGTAACCAGCTTGCATCACTCATTCCTAATGAACCTAAAACTCACATTGATGACGCTATGCTTGATGGCATGGAGTTAAAGAAAATCTACGATGAAGACCCAGAAGTTAAACGTCTTGTTGATATGGCTAAGGCAATTGAAGGTATTAAAAACAACGTAGGAACCCACGCAGCAGGCGTAATCATAGCACACAAACCATTAAATGAGATAGTACCAGTACAGCCTTCAAAAGACGGCATCATAGTTACTGAATATCCTATGGCGGATTTAGAAAAACTCGGCCTTTTAAAAATGGACTTCCTTGGCTTACGAAACCTAACAATGATTCACAAGACTATGGATTTGATAAAAAGACGTCAGGGTATTGAATTTGATATCGACAGAATTCCTCTGGACGATAAGCC
>JBKUMA010000281.1:0-2273 GCA_046955055.1 Candidatus Gastranaerophilaceae bacterium | reverse complement strand
TTAATGATTTTTTCATACTTCTTGCTCCTTTGGATAATAATCAATTAAATATAATGATTTTGAGATGATAGCAAGAGCCTGTGGCGTGAGCGGTGTCGAAAAATTATTATATTTAGTTGACTTTTTTATAAACTTACTTTTTTATTTTAAACCATGTAGCAAAAAAGTTCAAGGTTTAACAAGGAATTTGATAGCTCTTCCGGCTATATGCTCCTGCATAGCCCATTCAATATCTTCAAGTCCTATAGTTTTAGTTATTAGTTTTTCAACCTCTACTTCGCCTGAAGCTATATAATCAAGTGCCATTCTAAAATATTGCGGAGTATGATGGAACACACTCATTAACTTAATATCGCCGTAATGCATTCTTGTTGTATCAAATGTAACTGTTGAACCAGATTTACATCCACCAAAGAAATGTACTGTTCCGCCCGGTCTTACACTATTAAACATCATTTCCCATATTTCAGGAAGACCTACACATTCAAAAGCAACATCCAAACCTCTCTTTTCATCAGTATATTCTTTGAATATTTTCTCTGGATTTGAATATTTATTTAAGTCAATAATTTCGTCAGCATATGCAAATTCTTCTGCTGCTTTAAGTTTTATAGGATTTCTACCTGCAGCAATAACTTTGGCACCCTTCAATTTTGCTAACCTTGCAAACATTAATCCTATAGGTCCGATACCTATAATACCCACAGTTTGTCCCGGTTTAATATCAGTCCTCTCTATTCCATGCACAACGTTAGCTAAAGGCTCACAAAATGCTGCTCTGTCAAAACTTACATCATCAGGTAATATTAACATATTTTTTTCAACTATTCTTGCAGGAACAGTTATATATTCAGCATATGCACCATTCAACAAGTCAAGATTTTCGCAAAGGTTATATTGCTCCCTTTTACAGTAGAAACATTTTCCACAGGGAGCAGAATTTGCAGCAACAACTCTGTCACCAACTTTAACGTTTTCCACACCTTTGCCGACCCTGTCAACAATTCCGGAAAATTCATGCCCGAAACCTGAAGGAATGCTTTTAATCAATACTGGATGACCGCGGCGAAAAGTTTTTACGTCTGTTCCGCAAGTAAGTGCAGACATAACTTTTACGACAACTTCACCCTCTTCAGGAGGTTTGACCATAACTTCTTCATACTTTATATTTTGCGGTCCGTAATATTGTATTGCTTTCATTTAGTTACCTTTATATAAGCCTTCATAATTTTATTCGACATTGTATCTTCAAATGCTTTTTCTATATGCTCAAAATCGTATATGGTAGAAAGCCCTTTCACTTTAACCTTATCTGATTTTAACAATTCAAGAGAATCCTTTAAGTCAACTGGTGCAGGTGAATAACTTCCCAATACAGTCAGTTCTCTATAATAAATTTCATTGTTTGGATAACCGGAGTCATCATGAGGTGTGCTTGAAAATACAAGAATTTTGCCGCCATTACGCACTAATTTTAAAGCAGGATTAATTGCTTTATCAGCACCGGATGTCATAAATATTGCATCCGCACCATAATTATCTGTTTTCGACAATATGTATTCTCTGGCAGCTTCCAAATCTTTTGAATTAATTGCATCTACCCCTAAGGACTTGAGTAATTCTATTCTTTTCTCAATCAAATCACAGCCGATAACATTCATTCCAAAAGCTTTTAGAGCCTGTGCCATCAAAATACCAATAGAACCCAGTCCTATTACAACTGCTGTAGAACCTTCAGCCAATTGTGTTCTTTTTACAGCTCTTACACAACAGCCAAGAGGTTCATAAAATGAAGCTTCTATTTCATCAAGATTTTCTGGCTTTAAATGTGCAACATTTTTCAAATGCTCTTCAGACAAATATACGTATTCAGAAAATCCGCCCGGTCTTATATTTGTAGCTTTAAAATGAAAGCACATCGAAACATTTCCGTTTTTACAATATACACATTTTCCGCAAGGTATATGGTGAGAAGTCACAATTTCATCACCAATTTTAAAATCCGTATCAGAATTAATATCAACAATTTCAGCTACAATTTCATGTCCTAGCACTGTACCATTTTTTGAAATTTTATGAACAAATTTTACAATATCAGAACCGCATAACCCGCAGCCCAAAACTTTTACTATTGCACCTTTTTGTCCGTTAAGCTTAATATCATCGACACTTTTAAGGGTAATTTTGTTATCATCTATAACTGCTATTTTCATAATTTCCTCGCAAAAAAATTTTAACACAAACTTGCGAATTGATAAAATAAATTATATAAT
>JBKUMA010000280.1:0-2295 GCA_046955055.1 Candidatus Gastranaerophilaceae bacterium | reverse complement strand
GTATAATATAGTATTTGTAAACATGTTATTATAAAATTAAGTATTTACCCGCTTAAGAAAGGAAAAAGATGGATAGTTATACCATGACAAAAATTGTTGCTACCCTTGGCCCCGCAACAAGCACAAAAGAAAAAATCAGAGAACTATTTCAAAACGGAGTAACCATGTTCAGATTAAACTCTTCACATGGTGATGTTGAAATGCATAAAAGAAATTTATCTTTTATCAGAGAAATAGAAAAAGAAGAAAAAACTTTAATTCCTGTTTTGCTTGACTTACAAGGTCCAAAAATCAGAATTGGAGTTTTGCCTGAACCGATTGAAATTAAAAAAGGCCAAATCCTTAAATTCAGACATCAACAAGAAGTTGAAGGCGATATTTTACCTGTTGACTACAAAGGCATGGCTGACGACGTTAAAGTTGGTGAAATGATTCTTATTGACGATGGTAAAATTCAATTGGAAGTTGAAAAAGTTGAAGACAGAATTATTTTTGCAAAAGTTTTGACAGACGGTCTTCTAAAACAAAGAAAAGGTATCAACATTCCTGGTTCAACAGGAAGTATTGATGTATTGACTGCTAGAGATTTAACTTTCGTTGAATTTGCTGCAAAAAATGACATTGATTACCTTGGACTTTCTTTTGTAAGAGAAGCTAGCGACGTTGTAAAACTAAGAGAACTTTTACACGGACATGGAAACCAAACAGCTAAGATTATTTCTAAAATTGAAAAACCTCAAGCTGTCTATAATATTGATAGTATTATTGAAGTTTCTGACGGTATTATGGTTGCAAGAGGCGACTTAGGTATCGAAATTTCTACAGAAAAAGTTCCTATCGTTCAAAAAACTATTATCAGAAAAGCAAATACAAAGAGAAAAGTTGTAATTGTTGCAACACAGATGCTTGATAGTATGATTGAAAACCCTATTCCGACACGTGCTGAGACTTCTGACGTAGCTAACGCTATTCTTGACGGCACAGATGCAATTATGTTATCAGGTGAAACTGCTGCAGGTGCTTACCCTGTTGAAGCAGTTGCTATGATGAAAAAAATTGCTGACACTGTTGAATCAAGCCCATTCATGCGTAAGAATAAATTCCCTCGCAAAATGATAGAAGAAGAAAAAGACAGCCAAGCTATGGCTATTGGTATGTCTATTGCTGATATGTCTAAAAAAATGAATATCAAAGCTGTTATAGCTTTAACAGGCAGTGGATTTACAGCTTCTTTCTTATCTGAAGGCAGACTAAGCGTTCCTATTTTTGCTTGCTGTCCTCATAAAAATATCTGCAGAGATATTAAATTATACAGAGGCGTTTATCCAATCGCACTTGATTTTGACGGAAAAATCGATAAACAATCTTTAAAGAAAATCGACAAATTCCTTATCAAATATATGGGACTTACCGATGGAAATAAAGTTGTTATCACAGGTTCTGTTCCTGAACTTTTAGTTGGCGGAACAAACTTCATTAAAATCCACGAAATCGGATTGGCAAATTAATAAATAACATTAAAAAAATAACCGTCTTTGTTAAGGCGGTTATTTTTTTACTTAATAATTCATTTTACCCTCAGTTATAACCCTGTATGCACAACTATAACCTGGTTTATCTCTATCGCAAGTATCTCTGTGATCAATCTGAGCACCGTTACCAATAATTACATCAGTATATGGAAGTATTTTACCGCTCTTATCTTTTTTATTCATATATAAAAAGAATACATCTCTTCCAAGCTTATTAGGCCCTTTAATCCCGTTAACATCCACTACAAAGGTTATATCTGGACTTCCCCAGATGGTTGGACGGTTGAAAAAATGAATCCCTACAATTGTTCCATCATTCAAAATAAATGGATAACTATAGATAAAAAGAGAGGTACGTGTCAAACCTTTAGCAGTTTCTTTACCGCTCAAATCTCTGTAATCAGGTATCTTAATTCCATTACAGAAAGTTTGATCGCCCCAATAAAGTGCTATATTTCCTGAACAATAAGGATTTAAGTGCTTTCTATATAAATCTAAAATATAATCGATGCCAGAGTCATCTGAATCTGTATAAATAGGCCATGTATCAGGGCTGCCTTCCTCATAAACAATCGAAGTCGTAGCTGCTTGTAGAACTGAATATGTTTTCTTTAATCCCTCAACATAACCTTTGTTCTGAATATTTGTAAGTAGTGAAGGCAAAGTCAGTGCCGCGACAATACCGATTACACCAAGAGTGATTAATATTTCCGCCAAAGTGAATGCGTTTTTACGATAATTATCTAACAGGGCTACGTGCGTA
>JBKUMA010000279.1:0-2303 GCA_046955055.1 Candidatus Gastranaerophilaceae bacterium | reverse complement strand
GAGGGTATTCTAACAAACCATTTGAAAAACTATCATCATCTGCAGACTCTATTTTGCCTAAAGTGCCTTCAACCTTTCGGCTTACTGCATCTATAAGACAAAGTGCAGGAAGTTCTCCGCCTGTTAAAACAAAATCACCAAGAGAAACTTCTTTTGGCTTTATAATCTCTCTTATTCTTTCATCAAATCCCTCATAGTGACCACACATCAAAACAATCTGGTTGTATCCTGCAAGTTCATTAACTAAATTCTCGCTTAACGGTTCTCCTTGAGGTGAAAGCATTATTGTTATTGAATTTTGAGTTTTATCAATACTTTCATAAGCATCAACATATGGCTGAGCCATTAAAACCATTCCGGCACCTCCGCCATAAGGCGTATCATCCACCTTTTTATGTTTATCAAGAGTGTAATCACGCGGATTTATTGTATTAACCTCAACAATTCCCGACTCAACTGCACGCTTAAGTATACTGAAAGAACAATAAGTATTAATCATTTCAGGAAAAAGAGTCATTACATCAAACTTCATCAATAAGCCCTTCCAATTTATTAATCGTAACTCTTTTTTCTTTAATACTTACATCTGTAACTATAGCTTTTACAAATGGGATAAGTGAAATTTTTTTTGATTTTGTTTTTATTGAAAGTAAATCAGTAGCACCGTTATTTGATACACCTATTACAAAGCCGACTTTTTCACCGTTTTGATCAACGACTTCCAATCCTACAAGTTCGTCTATAAGAAATTCATCTTCATCCAAAGACTCTCGGATTGTTTCCTCTTGTACGAAAAGCAAACATCCTTTGTATTCCATAAGTTCATTTATAGAATTAATTCCTTCAAACTTAACAAGTGCAAAAGTCTTATTTAACCTTATGCTTTTAATTTTTAAGGGTAAATAATCCTTTTCCACTTTAACAAAAACTTCTTTCAATCCGCAGAAAAATTCTTGTTGATTTTTAGAAAAACCAACTTTAGCTTCTCCTTGAATTCCATGAAAATTTAAAATTTTCCCGACAGAAACGTATTTTGTCATGATTCAGGTGCTTCTTCAACCTTTTTTGGTTTACGTCCTCTTTTTTTAGGAGCTTCAGCAGGAACTTCTGTAGGCACTTCCTCAGTTTTTACTTCTTCAACTTCAGCCTTAGCCTCTTTTTTGGCAGAATCTTTTTGATTTTTAAACTCTTCCGGAGCATCAGGTCTATCTTGATTCCAGCGTTCAAGTCCCATTTGAGAACGTATCAAACCGATACCAACGTGAACACGCCATTCATCCATTTTTAATTGAGCCGCAATAATTTTATGACAGCCTATAGGAGGTAATGGCAATAAAGGTTCGTATAAATTTTTAATTGCAAACAACTGATCAGGTGAAATAGCCAGTTTACGTTTAGGGAACGGCAATTTCGGAAGCATCATTTTTTGTCTTATTAAGTTGATACCAAAAAATACCTTTCTTGGTTCCAAACCGATTTTTTCACCGATTACTTCATGGCAATCAGGGTTTGGCAATGGAAGCATCAATTTGTAAAGCAATTCAATTTGTTCTAATTGTTCTCTGCTTACCAATAATTGTTTTGGTGCTCTATTCATAGGGCGTCTATTTTGGAAACCACCCTGAGGTCTGCCGCCTCTGTTAAAACCGCCTTGTTGAGGACGTCTGTTTTGGAAACCGCCTTGACGATTATATCCGCCCTGTTGAGGTCTGTTTTGATAACCTCCCTGACGATTGTCTCTGTTATATCCGCCTTGGTTATACCCGCCGCGATTGTCACGGTTGTAACCGCCGCTTTGTCTGTTATCCCTTGAATAACCGCCTTGACGATTATCTCTGTTATAACCGCCTCTGTTATCGCGATTATATCCACCACCTTGACGGTTGTCTCTATTATATCCGCCTTGGTTATTATAAGGTCTTTGCTGTTGCGGTCTGTTATATCTTGGCTGATCGTTTCCACCGCCTGCACTATAATATCTTTGAGGTTCTTCTGGCCCCGCACTATAGCCTCTCAACGGTTCTTGAGATTGAGAATTTTCAGCAGGTTGAGAAGATTCTGTTGAACCGCTTTCTGTCGGCGATACAATCATTTTTTTGTCAGGATACAAACAATCAGGACAAATAACTCTTTTGGGGTTCTTTGTTTCGAATTCACGACCACATTTGATACACTTGTTTACATACATAATAAAAGCCTCTTAATTGAAAAATAATAATAACGTAATTCTAATTCTGGGTTAATAAAAATTAAATTGCTCCTCGGTAGTAATAATCGATTAATTATACAACTCTACATTTATG
>JBKUMA010000278.1:0-2305 GCA_046955055.1 Candidatus Gastranaerophilaceae bacterium | reverse complement strand
GGTATAATCGCTGCTCAATCAATCGGTGAACCTGGTACACAGCTTACAATGAGAACATTCCACACAGGAGGAGTTGTTGGCGTTAAAGAACAAATGAAAGAAGATGTTGCTAAAATTGCAGGCGAAGTAATCTCTAACGTTAAAACAAGAGAATTGAGAACTCGTCACGGGGATGTAGTTAATATTTCTAACTACGAAGCTGATATTGAAATTAAAGGCGAAAAAAGAACTGAAAAATATCATATTCCAGCAGGTTCAACAATTTTCTTTACTAACGGTATGAAAGTTGATAAAGGCTTTAAACTTGCTACTTATGAACCGGCTTCACAAAGAGATGGTTCTCGTTTGACAGAAAAAGCTACAAAAGATATTACATCTGATTTATCAGGTGAAGTATTGTTTGAAGACTTTATTGCAGACGAAAAGAAAGACAGACAAGGTAACATTTCAAGAACAACAAACAAACAAGGTATTATTTGGGTTCTTGGAGGCGATGTTTATAACCTTCCTGGCGGTTCTAAAGTTCTTGTAAAAGACGGCCAAAAAATTAAAGAAGGCGAAAAATTAGCAGAAACATTAACTATTTCTGAACACGGCGGCGAAGTTCGTGTTGGTGAAGATTTAGTTATTGAAGAAGTTAAATTTGAAGGCAAAAATATTAAAAAGATTGTTCAAGGTAAAGAATTAACAATCGTAATCGCTTCTTTAATGCCTGAAAATGCAACATTTGAACAAACTAAAAAAGAACAATTATGGATAGTAAATAAAACAGGTGAAAGATATATCGTTAAAGCTCCTGTAGACACTACAGTTGAAAACGGTATGATTATTGCCGAACTTATTGATGATGAATGTGCAGTTGCTTCATCAGGTGAAATCAGATACATAGACGTTGAAGTTGATGATAACCAAATTATCACTAAACCTGGTAAAGTTGTATTTATACCTGAAGAAATCCACCAAATTAACAAAGATGCTTCTTTGAAAATGGTAGATAACGGTACATTTGTTACAGCAGGTACAGAAATTGTAAAAGACGTATACTGCCACATCGATGGTATTGTTGAATTCAAAGAATACAACGATATTATCCACGAAATTACTGTAAGACCTGGAGAAATCCATACATTACCAAGCGTTTCTGAACTTAAAGTTGACGAAGGCGAAGTAGTTAAAAAAGGTACAGTAATTGCTGACGGTATTAAAGCTAAAGAAACTTCTATCGTAACAATTATGGATTCCGCATTGGATGATATTGATATTGATGACTTGGACGAAGAACTTGACGGCGGTTTGGCATTAGACGAAGATAATATCTCTAATCAGCCTATACAAATCCTTGTAAGACCGGTTCAAGTATTGGAAGTTCAACAAAAAGACGTTTCAATTAAGTTTAATACTTCTGACAACTTAATCGATATCGTTCCTGTTACTCAATTACAATACAAAGATGGTGCTAGAGTTAGAAACCTTGACGGCTCAACTATTACAAGAACAAGCTTAGTTCTTCAAATGCAAGGCTACTTATCACACCTAAAAGGTATGGTAGAACTTGATGATAAAGAAAACTTAAGAATTGTTGTTCTTGAAAACTTAATCGTTCGTCGTGAATTTGAAGGTAATTCTAAACTGTTGTCTTCACTTCAAACAGAACTTTTAGTTAAAGACGGTGAAACAATTGCACCAAAAACACCTGTTGCAAAAACACAAGTTCTTGCAATCAATGATGGAACAGCATCAATTAAAGAAAATAACGAAGAAGCAAGAAGATTGTTATTAACAAGTGAAACTTACGAAACAAGCATTCCTGTAAAAGGTAAAGCTAACGTTAAAAAAGGTGATTTCGTAAAACTTGACTCAATCCTTACAGATAATGGCGAAAAATCAACTGTTTCAGGACAAGTTATTGCTGTTAACAAAGGTGAAATAACAATCCGTACAGGACGTCCATACTTAATCAGCCCTGGTACAATGCTTCAAGTTGATAGCGGAGCCCTTGTACTACGTGGTGATATGGTTGCAACACTTGTATTTGAAAGACAAAAAACAGGCGACATCGTTCAAGGTTTGCCGCGTGTTGAAGAACTTCTTGAAGCTCGTAAACCTAAAGATTGTGCTATCTTAGCAGAAGATGACGGTGTTGCTGAAATCGAAACAGATGATGATCTTCCTAGATTGTTTATCGTTAACGAAAACGGCAGAGTTGAAATCAAATACACAATTGATGCAAATATCATTGTTCATGACAAACAAAAAATCAAAAAAGGTCAGCCTTTAACAAGTGGTCCTTTGAACCCGCATGACG